>JAYWCY010000474.1:0-3196 GCA_043780175.1 Chitinophagales bacterium | reverse complement strand
TTTGGAATATTAAATTTTACTGGAAAAATATGGACAGGAATAAAATCCTCCCCACTGTTTTTTGCATTAGAGGCAAGAATATATAATTCTTCTATAGGATCGTTTTGAATAGGTATGCAGCCAATGGTAATACAACTACCATGAATATAAATTTCATTACCTGGTTTTGCACTATCGCTTAGCAATAAATCTGATGCATTGGGATAGTTAATGCCTAAAGCCAAATGATACGTACTATTGGGCCTAAATTCATTTACACAATAAAACCCTTCTGGTACTTGATAATCGCCTTCTATACGTTTTGGCCCCAAAGCACCACTTAAAGCGCACACTTTATAGGTTTTAAACAACTTATAAGGCTCTTTATTTGTGTTTCTTACCCAAACTTCAAGTTGGCTATCATATTTAAAACTACGAATATATACTTGTTTAGCTGGCCATTGTAAGTTGGCTTTCTCAAATTGTTTTTTAAGCGTATCTTCTTTAGTTTTCAATGCATTTGCAACTTTAAAGTTACTCCGTTGAAGGTCTAAAACAGAAGTTTGAGAAAAAGCATTTGCACAAAAAAAACAAAACACTAAAAACAAAAGGTATTTCATTTGCCGAAAATAAAAGTTTCCGTAGTAAGTTGCTTTAAAGTTTTGTGAACATATGTGCATTGTGATTAAATGACATTATATTTTTATAATTAACATATGAATTTTATTGTGTTGAAATAATCTAGGTAAATACAGGTATCCCAAAAGCGCTTAGTATTTTCTAGCTAAAATATTGTCCTATTTTATTGTACTAAAAAACTAATTGCTTGCCTTTTTCTTGATAAAACGAATTTACCATTTTGTATAGCTGGTATCCATTTGGGCCCCTTTTCAAGCACTCTTATCGCTTCCTCTTTTGTACCATAACCAGGGTCACTACTTGCTGTTACTTCACTTAGTTTGCCATCCACACCTATTACAAATGAAAGAACAACTGTATATTTACCAGTAGGAGCGCCTTTTTGAGATGGCAAATCATTCTTAAGATTACTTTGCAAATAAGTTATCCAACCTTGTTGACCACCTTTAAAGTCAGATTCTCTATCAAAAATGTAGCCCTTAATTTTATTACCGCTAGTATCATATCCTTCTTGATTTACTATAAGACCATTAGCATCATAGCCCGCAGTACCATTTAATTTTCCATTAGCATAAAAAAACTTACCCCATACAACTTTGTTATTATTAAAAAAATAACGTGCTTTTAATCTTCCATCTTCAAAAAACTGATCGACATTACCTTGTTGTACTTTATAATCTTTATCCAAATATGTCTGTCTTAAAGACAATTGATTAGTCTTAGTAAAATAGCGTTCCCTTATCCAATTATTTTCAGTTGAATATTGTTTTATAAAGCTAAAAGATGAATCTCTAAGACATTCTTTACCCATAATATTATAATATTGATAAGCTGTATCGCCGCTTTGCGCCTTTGAACTAAATGAACTACACACAAGAAAAATAAAAACGCATAATGATTTCATAAAATATTCTTATTTATTTACAAAAGTTAACCGCAATATAATGATAAAATTCTCACTATATAAATTCTAAATATTGCTATACATGAAGTAATATTAAAATTAAACACACTGCCATTTATTACTTAAATCATATCATGTATAAAAATATATTATATATATTGAAAATAAAGGCTCTATTATTTAAATGAAAGATTCGAATTACAATCGAAAGCTCTGGATTGTAATCCCAAAAATAACTAGCTAAATAACTATTGTAGTTGGTTCATTATCAAATAGTACTTTTACCACTTATGGCAAATAACTATTTCAAGTTTAAGCAATTTACTATCCAACAAGGTGGTTGTGCCATGAAAGTAACGACTGATGCTTGTTTATTTGGTGCTTGGGTAGCATCTAATATTCAAGAAAACTTATACTATATAAAACGTATTTTAGATATTGGTACTGGTACGGGACTATTAAGTGTGATGTTAGCCCAGCAATCGCCTGCTTATATAGATTCGGTAGAAATTGATACAGATGCAGCTCAGCAAGCGCAAACAAATTTTAAAGGCGTACTATGGCAAGGAGGTTTAAAAGTGTATGAAACTGCAATTCAACACTTTATCGGCAAGCCTTATGATTTTATTATAACCAATCCCCCATTTTTTGACAATGATTTAAAAAGTGATGATGTTAAACGTAACCTAGCATTACATAGTTCAGCTTTAAGTTTAGAAGAATTATTGGCGAATATTACACGGTTATTATTACCCACAGGTCAATTTGCCATACTACTACCCTTTCATCGGTAAATTTTTTTTGAAGATTTAGCTAACAGACAAGGCTATCATTTACACAAAAAAACTTTGGTACAACAAACACCGAAACATCCTTATTTTAGAGCTATGTTGCAATTTGGTTTTGTCAAAAAAGACACTATTGTTAATAGCATTATTATTAAAGTAGACAATGTTTACTCTGCTGAATTTACAGAGTTATTAAAAGATTATTATTTGTATTTGTAACTATTTTATCACCAAATTTTCCTTTCCTAATCAGAAACATCTACAAAACACAGAAAAACTCTTTACATATTAATAATCAACACTGGAATTTCTAACTGATGTCTTACAGATTCAATGGTTTCGCCAAATAAATAATCTTTCAAGCCAGTATGCCTATGTGCACCCATTACTAGTAAATCTGCATCGGCAGCCTTTACCAAACGTACAATTTCTGATACACGGTTTTTATAGCCTAATTCTACTTTTACGCTGTACCCAAGTTTGGTCAACTGTTCTGCGTACGATTGTAAGCGTTCACGGTCTTTCCGGGTTTCTGAGTCATCGCTAGCAGCACCAAGATAGCTAGCACTTACACTTTCTACAATATGCATTAGTGTATAATTTGCATGTTGCCTACCTTGACTAATGGCGTGTGCAATTAACTTTTCATCATTATTGGTAAAGTCTAATGCCACCGCAATATGCTGCGTTTGTGGTATAAATAAATTTTGCAGAGGTAATGCTTCTCTGTGTAAAGCAATATTTTTCTTATGCCTTCTACGCTGCACAATTGGTAGAAATGTCATCATTAAAAACAGCCAGATAAATACAATCACTGCAAATACAATGACTATTTTCCAACCAACATAACCATCTTCTTCAAAAAAGTCAACAATCGCATCTGCAA
>JAYWCY010000473.1:0-2318 GCA_043780175.1 Chitinophagales bacterium | reverse complement strand
ATGGGGTAAACTAATTTCAGACATCACTGAATTTTCACCATAGCGTTTCCCCAAACCATTGTAATATTCAAATGGTTCTTTCTTTTTGGTATAAGCAATTTGTAAGTAATCTGTAAATTCTAAAGCTACAGTTATTTTATCTAGGGCTGATGCAATACTATCACCAGGTAATATTTTATTAATCAAATAATCTTTATGGTCTGGCTCTTCTAAAATACGTTTATAATAACTTGCTGAATCACCAACAATGGCATTTATATCTAAAGTAGAAGCGCCTTTTAAAACCAAACTTTTGTACAATTGTTTTATGCGTAGCTTTTCTTTGTTTTCAACCCTTACTATCTTTTTTACTTGATAACCTTGCTCAATAATTTTATTACGATACACAGAGCGCATAAAATGCATAAGCGAGCCATAATAGGCTTCTTCCCTATTCTTCATCCAATGTTTAGTAATACCAAGTCGTTTGGCACGCATTTCTTCAAATAAAGGATAGCCCTGGTAATAGAAAGTACGGTTGGTAAAATCGTATTCAAACAGTTTTAATTCATATTTTAATATATATCCAAGCGCTTTATTTTCAATTATTAATGGCTCATCCGCGAAGGCTTTCAGTGTATTTTGTTTTTTATTAAACTTAAATTTTACAACATCTTTATTTTTAAAAATGCATTGCGCAGCAAAAGTAGATTTACCAATAAAGTTTTCGATAAAAAAATTACCCCATTTAGCCCAGCCATTTACGTCATACGGTTCAAGAATTACTTCTTGCAACTGCTTGGCTTTAGGTTGTAATGTTATGGCTAGTAATTCTGGTAGTTGGGTGGAATTAACGGTAATAATCTGCGTTTCGTAACCAATACAACTAATCACCAAATCAAATCTACCAGCAGGAAAATGCGTAATGGTAAATTCACCCTTGTCATTTGTAATAGTACCTATCGAGGTGTTACTTAAAAATATTGAAGCAGCTGCAATGGGCATATGCATACCAACTGCAACAACTTTGCCTTGCAGTGATTGTGCTTGCAGCTCACAGAACATATTAATGCATATAAGCAACAGTATTTTGGCTTTCAGTCTCATACAGATAAATATAAGAAAGCCAATATTTATTACAAATTGGTGGTCTTCTTAATGCGCAACTTATTCGTTAAAAATGATAAACAATACCGCCTAATACTTGCATGCCAAGTACCTCGTATTGGTTCCATCGCTGGTATTTATTATTGAATACGTTATTGAGTTGTAACCACACATTCAACTTGGGTATTACAGTAAATTCAGTGCCAATATTTGCATCTACAGCCAGACTTAATTTACCACTTTTTAGGTTTTGCATTTGGTAGTGACTGCCATCCCAAAAGAAAATATCACTTTTTATCAACAGACCTTTAAAAATTTTCCAGCGTAAAGCACCATTAATTTCTAGTGGCAGTAACCCGTAAGCTTTATCATAAGTATTTAGCTTGGTAAACTGTGTGTAATTTGCCGAAGCTATAAATGAAAATTTCTCTTGATCAGCATAGCCAATTTCTCCATGCAAACGAATTGCTTTTAACACAGGCTCAAATATGGCTTGAAATTCCTGCGTACGATTGGATGTGGAATCATTGATAAACAACGCAACATTGTTACTATTTAAAAATGAGATTCTTGCATTAAAGGTAACATGTTTACCAGCACTGCCTTTAAAGCCAGCGTATTGTTCACGCACTTTTGTATTTAATAATGCATTTGGCTGCTGGATATAAGGATTTGTACCCACTAATGATTGGTAGGTATTTTTATTGACATAGCCTATCCAACCTGCTTGTAGCACAAATTTTTCTTCGTTAATTTTTGCTTCAGCAGTAAAATTTGGCAACAATGAGAAATTTTGATTATCCCATGTAGGCTGAATACCAATATTTACTTTCAGATTCGGTGTTTTAAATTGAACTGAAGGATTGATATAAAATAAATTATTATTTATTGTTATTGGATTTGGTACTAACTGCCGTTTAAACGTACTAATATCTGCTGTAGCCGAAACATCTAATGCTAAAAATCTACCGAAAGTTTTATTGATTGGCAACTTAGCTAATAAGCTGATTTCGTTACCGTCACGATTATCGAAAAATGTACTTGCTTTTATTTGAGGATGGTAAGTAATACCAAAGCTATTGGGTAATTTGTTTTGTAAACCCAGCTCAATACCAACGGTATTAAAAGCTTGACGCAAATCATTTTTAGTAAATACCAAAGTAGTAGGTTGATAACCATAACGATACTGTGTACTATTATCCCAATAGGCTTTTGTAGTTATTTCATTATTG
>JAYWCY010000472.1:0-7773 GCA_043780175.1 Chitinophagales bacterium | reverse complement strand
CGGACGTTAGGGTATGATTTTTAGGTAAATTAGGGGTATAGACCAAATTGGTTTTTGTTTGCACATTAAATGCATCTACATCACCATCATAAGCTCTATTAACGACGGTTTCGGTAGTTGGTCTACCTGTTGCAATTTGCGGTAAAAAGCTATTATTTTTGGTATTGCTCACATCAAAGCGTACATCGGCGGTAGCGATTAATACTTTTGGTATAATATCATATTGCACGTTAAATGTTGGCGTAATACGATTACTAATAACTCTATTGTTAGCAGTATTTGCCATTGCAACAGGGTTGTATGTGCCAGGATACTGACCTTGAATATTTTGTGCTGGAGAAAAATAATTAGGCGTTTGTACACCTTGCTCATTAAATTCATAAATGCTCATATTCGGCATTTTATTAAGTGCCACATTTCTTAGCTCTGTAGCTAATTTGGCATCGGTAGCTGCACCACTTACTGTGTATGGATAATAGCTTTTAGGATTGTTAGAAAGGGTATATGAAAAGTCAGTTCTAAATCTAAGTCTATCAGACACAACATAATCTAAGTTAATACGTGTAGTAATCCGGCTAAGGCTTGTGCCTATGGTAGTACCAGATTGGTTTAAATAACCAAGTGATGCAAAATACCTCGCTTTCTCGCCACCACCGGTCATAGATAAGTTATGATCATGGGTAAATCCAATTCTTGTAATAGCAGCTAACCAATCCGTATTTTGGCTATAGTTGTAGTAATTGTAGGGATCATTAATATCGTATGCAAATTCTTTTACGTTTAGTGTATTTAATGGTACACCATTTTTATTCATAAACTCTTCAGGTATAAGATTAGAATATTGGTTACCATTTAACAACGGTATAGAACTTGGCTGTTTAGATAAAATTTCTCTAGCAGTGTATGTTAAAACTGGCCTACCAACACCGCCTCTTTTGGTTGTAATTAACAGTACACCACTAGCACCTTTTGCACCCCACATAGCAGTTGCAGCGGCATCTTTAAGCACTACAATTTCTTTAATATCTGATGGTGCAATATTTAATAATTGTGCGTAACCTTGATCATCGGCAGTACCAAAGTTAAAGTCTGATGGAATTTGTGTTTCGTATGGAAGCCCATCAACTACAATTAAAGGATTAGTACCTGCATTAATAGATGATGTACCTCTAATTTTAATAGACAATGGTGCGCCTGGATCACCAGATGATGCAGTAATATCGACACCAGCCATACGACCTTGCAATGCTTGGTCAATACTTACCGAACCTAGCTCTTCTAAATCTTTTGCATTAACTTTTACCGATGCAGTAGTTAAATCTCTATCGGAAATATTTAAGTTACCATTATTAGTTTTTGAACCTGAAACCACTATGACTTCATTTAAATCACCACTACCTTGTTCGAGTTTTACATTAATGGTCGTTCTACCTTTAATCTCTTCTAATGCTGTTTTGTAGCCAATGTAAGAAAAGTTAATTTTATCTTTCGCATTGGTAATTTTTAATGCATAGTTACCATCTAAATCGCTAGTAACACCTCTTACAACACGCCCATCGGCATCTACTTCTGTGATAGATACATGTGCAATTGGTGAATTATCTTTTTTATCAATAATCTTACCTCTTACAATTACTTTGGCTGCTTCTGTTACATCTTGCGCAATTGTGTGGATGCTACTAAACAATGTAAGTGGCAAAAAAACAATCAGTAAATATTTATATAAATTTTTCATACCCTTAATTATATTAATGAGTTTGTTTTGGTTAGGCTTAGTTAGTACTGTAAATAATTATCTATTAGATGAATGACGCATCGATTTGCAAGGTTATTGCTATTGGCAATGATAACATTAGCTACTCGCTGACCAGCAGATTTATCTTTCAATTGCATAACACCTGGAGAATTAACCGTTATAAACATCTGCCCTTGATCGCCTGCTGCACTTTTATACAATGTGTTGTAAGTACCTGGGTCTTTTTTACCGTCTGGTATGATTGTATTTTTATCTAAAAAATGATATTTTATGAAGTTGACAACAGAATCTTGCGCTGCTCTGGTTGAGGGTGCAAAATTTGGTGTTAAATCTGCATTTCTTGGCAATAAACCAGCAGCAGCTGCTGCTGCAATCGCATTGTTAGTTGGTACAAATAGCGTATAAAAAACACCCAAATCAACACCTACTATTGCACCAGTTGCCTGTGTGTATATATAAGAGTTAAATAAGTATTTGTAAAAAGAGTTATACGGAGAGGTTGCTGCTGCACCAAGCTGCCTAATAGTTGCACCAATTAATGTATCGCTAAATTCTAACAAGCTATCAGAATAGTAAACTCTACCATTTACAGCCGTTTTTGAAGCGCCAGCAGTAACTTTAAAATTACCACTTGGCGTTATCGCATAGCTAGTAGTTGTGCCAGCCGAGCTTAATTTGCCTGCGTTCCATTTTATGTATTCGCCATTAATAGTTTCAATAATACCAGTGCCAGATAGGTTCCCCATTTCATCGTTCTTCGTAGGTACAATATGGGTAGCTAAAACCCTTTGCAATCTATCTCTTGCTACGTTACCAATAGTTACATTAGTGGTACCTGGCACCGTATATTGCCAAGCACTTTGGTTAAAATTATAATCAAATCCCTTAGCTCTTAGCAACTGGTCAGACATCATAAAGATGGTGTATTGCAAAGTGGGTACTGTAATATTATAGCGAAGCGTCTGATCTAAAGCCCTAGTCATTAATAAATATTTTGGATCTAAGTAAGGCTTGCCATACACTGTTGTAAATACATTGGCTGCTTGTACTTTGCTAGTGCCGTAAAAGTTACCATTACTTAAAATTTGCTTGTCAATGATATCTGTATTCGGATTAAATCTTGCTGGCTCAGCTTGCACATTATTGGTATTAGAAAATTTACTTGGCCATACTGCATTGGTAAACATGTGTGCATTTAAAAAGTCTAATATAATTTGCTGTGGTACTACATCTAAGCTAGGATAGTTTTCTAGCAATACAGAATCTCTGTATTTAATAAACACATCATTTCGTGGGGCAAACAAAGTCCAAGAGTTTGTTTGTGCATCATTATCTTGAACCTTTTGATAATTTTCATTATTAAGTGAAAATCCTAGACCAGAGTTGTATGTTTTAATAAAAATCAAATCATTTAAGCCAGTAATATTTTTGTAGCGAGTTGTTGCATCGCTATTTTGTACAAATTGTACCATATACTTGTCGTACAATTTTTTAAATTCACTGTAGTCAGACTTTGTGGCTAAATATTGATCAATACTTTTTAGGGGAAGAATGACTTTATCAATCTCGTGTATATAACCATTTTCTGCAAAAATATCTGCGTTTACAACGGTAGCATTTACAACATTAAAGCCTTTGTATGTTGCGTTGGGATAGAAGTAGTTGTAATCTGCAGCAGTTAAGCCTCTAGCTGCCATAAAATTATCCAAAAAGTAAGGGATAGATTTATTGTTATTATCACCTAAAACAAAGAAGCCATTTCTATTACTACCTAATGCTTTTACTTTTTGTCCAGTTAACGTTGTATCATCATAAAATCCAGCATAGTTTACCGTTCTTCGTCTAAACGCTTGATTAGGCACATAACCAGCATTAGATTGATAATCGCCAAGCCTAGCTTTAGCGAAAGCATTATACACCATAGCATACGTAACAATTTGCTGTGCTGTATTTGAGTCTAACTGGCTATCCCCACTAATGCCTTTATCTATAAAAAATTGCTCAAACGCTTTATCGTTAGGTGCAAAGAACGTCCAAAAGCCTGCGGCACCTAAAATATCTTTGTAACCAGCTTTATTAATACAAGCTATCAAATGTTGAAAGTTACCCCTAGCCTGTAGCTGTTGATAAATTGGGGCGGCTAAAGAATCGGGTCTGTTATAATATTCATCAAAAGCTTTCTTTTTACAGCTAGATAAAACAAACACAGCCAATGTAATAATCAAGAGACTTTTTAACAATGCATTCATGGCAAAATATATAATTTTCTAAAATCGTGAGTAACAAATAATTACAACGCTTACAAATTGTAATGAAAAATATTTCAAATATATTTTCTTCGAAGTTTAAATGGAAATACGCTTGATTGACTTAGCATGTCAGCAGCAGAGATAATTTGTATTTTCATGGCAGCAATGATTAATAAACGAATTAAGTGTTTATATTACACTTATAATTTTTTTTGGCGGCAGATTGGCGTGTACAATCGTTTTCGGTACAATATTAGTTTAACAATAATTAACAACTATCCTGTTGCATCCTGCTGTAAATATTTAATTAGTTTTTATTGTTTTTATTTTAAACTAAAGCTATTATTGACGTCTAATTCGTACTGACTCACCTTTTATTTCAACACAGTTTATACCATGAAAAAAATTGCCAACCTTGCTTGCGCTATGACGTTGCTTTGCATAACACTAACCCGGTTAAATGCTCAAACAACTAACAACCAAATGAAATTGTTTTTTGAAAAAGCTTATCTGCATCTTGATAGAGAATACTATGTAATAGGTGATGACATTTGGTTTAAAGCATACTTGTTTAATGGACAAACTAATAATCCTATTTACACAAGTAACAACTTATACGTAGAGTTAATTGCACCTAATGCAGCAGTAGTATACAGAGATGTATTAAGATTAGAAAATGGTGTTGGCAATGGCGATTTTAGGTTAAGCGACAGCCTAGGGGCAGGTACTTATCATATTAGAGCATATACCAATTGGATGCGAAACTTTGGCGATAATTTTATATATGATAGAGAAATAAAAATTGGCAATAAAAGTGTCGCACTATTAGATGCCAGCAAAAACAATACAACTACCTCAAAAGGTTCATCAAGTAAAGCGAGCGCAACTACTAAAGAAGTCTGCAAGCTACAATTCTTTCCCGAAGGCGGTTCGCTAGTTACGGATGTTACAAGCCTTGTAGCATTTAAGGCAGAAGACGGATTAGGCAAAGGCGTTGCTGTAAAGGGCGATATAATTGATAGCAAAGGCAAGGTTACAGCATCGTTTAAAAGTAATAATCTTGGTTTAGGTAGTTTTACACTTACACCCATTGCAGATGAAATGTACGATGTAAAAGCAGTGGTAACAGCTACTAACAAACCCATCAATTCAGACATGGCACTACCGCTTTCAAAAGGACTTGTTTTATCGCTAAAAGATATTGATACTGCCTTTGTGCAAGTAACTATCAAAACGAATAAAAGCACTGTGGCATCTTTACAAAATTCTTTATTAACCATAGAAGCAAAGCATACAGGCAGAAAATATTTTGAAGATACCATGAGACTTACAGGCGAAACACTTAGTATTAAAATGCCTAAGGCCAAGTTACCGCAAGGCGTTGCTGTAATTACTCTACTAGACGAAAAAAGACGCCCTAATAGTGAACGTTTATTTTACATAGAAAAAGCACCTACATTAAATATTTCTGTAGTCACCAATAAAAAAAGTTACACTACGCAAGAGAATACTATTGTAAATATTAATACGCTAGATATTGAAGGCCATCCGTTAAAAGCTAACTTATCTATGGCCGTAGTAGATGCAGCTATTGTACCTACTAATAGTAGCAATATGGTTAATTATATGTACTTACAATCCGACATAAAAGGTAATATTGAACAAGCAGATAGATACTTTGACAAAACCAATAAAGACCGTCAAAAAGAGTTAGACTTATTGCTACTAACACAAGGCTGGCGAGATTTTATTTGGCTACGTCTAGCTCAGCAAGGCATTAGTATAAAATACATACCCGAGGGCGGCATCACTATTTCTGGCAAAGTAAAAAGAGAGTTTGGCGAGAAACCTTTGGCCAATATGAACATTACTTTATTTGCCAATCAAGCAACTGGCAATAAATTATTTTCTACACAATCCGATACAACTGGTCATTACTTTTTTGATGGGGTAAACATCACAGGTACAAGTCGCATTAAAGTTGTATCAAAAGATAATAAAGGTAAAAAAGGCGGCTTTATTACGGTAGATGAATTATTTAATAATCAATTACCAGTAAAAACTATTGACTATACTAATCTTTTAATAGATACCACTTCTTCCTTCAAATCGTTCTCGGCAAGCGCTAGCCAAAGAGTGGTAGATTTAGAAAAAGCAAGGCTATTAGAAGTTGGCGAATTACCGGGGGTAACCGTTGTTAGTAAAAAAGAAAAAGTAAAAATGCTAGGTTTTAGTCCAGTAATGGACGCGGGTTACATAGACTCTGTATTTACACCAGATGGTTTAGATATGAAGCGTTACGAAACACTTGAAAACTATCTTGTACACAAAATAAATGGCGCGCAATTAGATGTTGAAAATGGCGGTATTTATTTTGGCGCGAAAAACAAATCTCGCCCTCGTTTTGTTGTAGATAATCGGGAAGATCTTTTTGAACGCTTAGATTACTACACCCTACCTGTAAATGTTATTACAAAAATTGTAGTGCAGCACCTAGTATCAGTAGGCGATTCTATGGGTGATGTTTATGTTGTAAACTTAACACTTAAACCTGAGGCCAATCAGCAAGCGAGCCCAGATTTAGTAAGTAAAGATGTAACCGGTTATTATCAAGCACGTTCATTTTATGTGCCGCAGTTTAAAGCTAATTTAGCAAATGCCAACTTTTTAACGACCCTCTTTTGGAAGTCGGATATACAGACTGAAAATGGTAATGCCAAAGTGGTATTTAGTAATAAAACAGCTTCGCCAAAATGGAGAATTGTAATAGAAGGTATTACCGAAAATGGCCTACCCATTAGTAGCATTATTAACTACGAGGTAAAGTAAACTTCAAAATGATATTACTATTTATACGCCTATCCAAGAGCAAGCATTTAGCATAGTTGCGTCACACACTGTTACACCTTTTATATAGCTCTGCTACAGGTTTTTATAACATATAAAGCCACTTTTTATAGAGTGGCTTTTTTAATACCTTTAATCAATAATTATTCTTTAGTAATACCTGTAAAATGCGTATCAAATTTATAGCACCTTTTTGCTTATTCCTTGTCTTAGCCAAGTCAGCAACTGCACAAATTGTAGCTTATAAAATAAACAAGCTATTATTTAAAGATGATTTTTCAACCACGCTAGATACCAAAAAATGGGCCGTTGAAAAACTACCAGTCGATAGCGAAAAAGTAAGCTGTATCAATGGCAAATTAGTATTAGATACTTATGCTGGCACTACTGTTTGGTTTAAGCAAGCATTACAAGGAAATATACTTATTAGTTTTAAAAGAAAAGTAATAATGCAAAGTGGCAAAAATGATAGACTTTCAGATTTAAATATCTTCTGGATGGCTACAGAAAGCGAACAAAACAAGCTTTTTAAGCGTAAAGGTGCCTTTAACGAGTACGATTCTTTAAGTATGTACTATGTAGGTTTTGGAGGCAATTATAATACTACTACACGTTTTAGAAAATATAGTACCAAGGGCGATAAAAACATACTTGGAGAACTTATAGACACCGCACATTTACTGCAGCCAAATAAAGAGTATGCTATACAAATTATCATGCTAAATGGGCTAGTACAATTTATTGTAGATGGTGAGGTATATTTTTCTTATAAGGATAATCATCCATTAACCAAAGGCTATTTTGCTTTTCGCTCTACACGTTCTAGGCAAGCAATTGATGATTTAAAAATTTATAGATTACAATAATATATTGGTTATCTTAACAGGCAACGGCTTCACTAGTGAAGCCGTTGCCTGTTAA
>JAYWCY010000471.1:0-6447 GCA_043780175.1 Chitinophagales bacterium | reverse complement strand
TGCAATGGAAAACCCCCACTGTATTTGATAACTTAATCAATAGTAAAGAAATGCCCATTACAATTGGTGTTTTTATTGCACCTGGGCGTGTAAGAATGGGAGATACAGAAAGTGCCAACGATCGCTTTAGCCGTAGTTTTGAATATGATGGTTTAGGTGATGCCTATGCCCGTTTTATATTAGAAGAAATTTTACCCGAAGTGGAAAAGCATCAAACAAGTGATGGGCGGGCTATTCACTTATCTAAAAATGGAAATGATAGAGCTATTGGCGGCTCAAGTAGTGGTGCCGTTTGTGCATTTACTGCAGCTTGGGAAAAGCCATCCGAATTCTCTCGAGTATTTAGTGCCATTGGTACTTATGTGGCTTTAAGGGGTGCAGATCGTTATTCAATACTCATCAGAAAATACGAAACTAAGCCTATCAGAATTTTTTTACAAGATGGATCAAATGACAATAATATTTATGCAGGTGATTGGTGGAAAGCTAACGAATCGATGGAGCGATCATTAACTTTTTCGGGGTATGAAGTGCAGCATATTTGGGGGGAAGGGAAACACAGTGGCGAACATGGTAATTCAATCTTCCCTACAGCGATGCGTTTTTTATGGAAAAATTGGCCCGAACCAGTGAAGATGATGCCAACAAAAAATCAATATTTAAAGGATATTTTAATTCCCGGGCAAGATTGGGAATTGGTAGGGCAGGGATATAAATTTACAGAAGGCACAGCCGTTAATGCTTTAGGAGAAGTTTTTTACCAAGATATTCCTAATTCAAAAACATATAAAGTTGGACTTGATGGGAAATTATTACAGTTAACATTAGACGCAAAAAAAGCCAGTGGTACTTGTTTTAGTGCTGATGGCAAACGATACGTTGCTGCTGGTGGAACTAAGCAAATAATTTGTTATGATGCAAATGAAAAAGAAACTATTGTGGCCGATAATATTTCGGGTAACGATTTAATTATTGCTAAAAATGGCAATATATATGTTACCGAACCAGATGGTATTGACAGGCCAAGTAAAGTATACCTCATTCGTCCAAATGGTGAAAAAATAGTGGTAGATGAAGGTTTAAGATTTGCAAATGGTATTGCTTTTACGCCCGACCAAACTCAGCTTTATATAACCGAATCTGCAACGCATTGGGTATGGATTTATAAGATTAATACCGATGGCACATTAGCTTATAAACAACGATATGGCTGGCTACATGTACCAGACATTAAAGAAAATGCTTGGCCCGATGGTATCAGATGCGATACAGCAGGTAGGGTTTATGTTGCTTCGCAACTTGGTATTCAAGTGCTTGATCAATTGGGACGTGTAAATGCTATTATTCCAGTACCAAGTGGACAACCATCTAATTGTACGTTCGGTAGTGCTGATTTTAATACTTTGTATGTTACCTGTGGCACTAAAACATATAGAAGAAAACTAAATGTACGCGGTGCAAACGCATTTGAAACGCCCTACAAACCTAAAAAACCAAGTCTTTAGTGTAAACTATAGTTAATGCTTTTGTATATTTTTTAATTTAATAGTAATAATTACTTATATAATATTTAAAAAAGCAGAGCCTTTTTCCTGTACATGCATCAGAAGCTTATTGATATTGCATTCATTTTCATTTTTTTGGTAAAAAATTTTAGCGTACCAAAGAAATGGGGTAGTTAGATCTACTATCGTGTAGTTAAAAGAGGCTGGTTTTGATGGATTATTTTCAGAAATTATTGCTACATATATTACTTCTAACTAAATAAGTGCCAACTGTTACATCTGATAACTAGCACAAAAAACGAGTAGTTATGGTATTTTCTATCAATAGGATAAATATAAGAAGTAGTGATAGAAATATAGTAGTTAACTACTTTGAATGAGCCAGCAATACGTTACACTCTTTCAATAATTTAAACTTATCAATAGCAGCCGTACCAACTTGCTCACATACCAAACCGCCAGCAATATTGGCCATTTCTGCAGCTAGGTTCATATTATTTGTGGTAGCATACACTAGGGATGCAACAGCAATTACTGTATCACCTGCACCACTTACATCTGCAATACTGCGTATATGTGTAGGGATGATGTTAGCTTGGGTAGCATCTTTATAAAACACCCCTTTTTCTGATAAGGTGATGAACGAAATTTGATGATTTAACTGTGCCTGCAACTGTAAATGGATATCGCTTAAGGTGGTAATGTTCACAACTTCTAAAGCTACATTTAGGCCTTCTTTTACTTCTTTTAAATTGGGCTTAAACATATTTACACCTTTATAAGCAAAGAAATTTTTACGTTTTGGATCCACTGAAGTTACAATACCATTTGCCTTGCATAGTGCAATTATTTGGGCAATCAAATTCTCGGTTAATACACCTTTGTTATAGTCTTCAAATATGACAACATCGGGCTTATTATTCGCAATACACAATTGTACCTGCTGCAAAATTTGTGCTTCTAATTCAGTCGAAATATCTTTGGTTAATTCTTCGTCTAAACGCATCATCTGTTGGTTTCGACTGATGATGCGTATTTTATTAGTTGTAATCCTTTCTGAAGATTGGATTAAATACGTCGTATCAATATGTTGTTGGTGATATAAATTGGTTAATAGTTGCCCATCTTTATCATTGCCAATAACCGAAATAATAAAGGTTTCAGCACCCAAAGCAACTGTGTTTAAAGCCACATTACCTGCACCACCAATCCGGTATTCTTTGGTATCAACGGCTACCACTGGCACTGGTGCTTCTGGCGAAATACGCTCTACATGACCCCACCAATACGTATCTAACATTACATCGCCTACAACGGCTACTTTTTTGCCCTTAAAAGCCTCGAATAACTGCTCAAAATTCATATACTATGCTTTCTGTTTATTAGCCACCGCAATGTAATACAAAGGAATGCCAATGAGTACAATAATTAAACCCGGCCAAGTGTATTGTGGTTTGTAAATGATGAGCAATAGGCAGAATGCTGCGCCCATCAACATATACAAAGCTGGTAAAATAGGATAGCCAAATGCTTTGTAAGGTCGCTCTGCATTTGGTAATTTTTTGCGTAAAATAAAGATGCCTAAAATGGTAAGAATATAAAACAATACCACCACAAAAGAAATCATATCTAACAAGTCGCCATACTTACCACTCAAACATAGTATCGCAGCTACCACACATTGTGCCCACAAAGCCCATTCTGGTACTGCATTTTTATTTAAAGTGCTTGCTTTTTTAAAGAATAATCCATCATTGGCCATGGTATAATAAACCCTTGCGCCAGCCAATATTAATCCATTGTTACAACCAAATGTAGAGACCATTATTAGCAACGCAATTAAGGTAGTACCAAACGAAGGAAAGATAGCATTGGCGGCAGCTACAGCCACACGATCATCCTTTGCAAAAGCGATTTCATTTAACGGCAACACATTCAAATACATCAAGTTGATTAAGATGTAAATGGCTGTTACAATCAATGTTCCTAAAAATAAACTCAAGCCAATATTGCGTTGTGGATTTTTCATTTCGCCAGCAATAAAGGTTACATTATTCCATGCATCGCTACTAAAAATACTGCCCACCATACTGGCTGCTATGGCACCTAATAATGCGCTACCAGAAATACCCATCCAAGATACATTTGTAATACTTATAGCAGTAGAAGCATTGGTAACAGTCGCTTGCGTAGCTGTAAAGCCAGTGTGCCAGTTGTCGGCCCAGTAACTATGTTTTACCAAGATAAAACCAAAAACAATTAAGCCTACTAAGGCCAATAATTTAGCAGATGTAAAGATGGTTTGTATAAATTTTCCTTCTTTTACACCACGAGAGTTGATGTAAGTTAATAATACGATGATGCCAATGGCTACCAACTGACCCGAGTAAATTTTGATAATGCCTAAATCGAACAGGAAATAATTATTGCCCAATTCTGGTACTAAATAAGCTAAAAACTTAGAGAAAGCCACACCAACAGCAGCAATAGTACCTGTTTGAATAACAGAGAAAAAACTCCAGCCATATAAAAAACCCACCAAAGGATTGTAAGCCTCTTTTAAATACACATATTGGCCACCAGCTTTAGGAAACATCGCACTTAATTCGCCATAGCTAAGGGCGGCAATTAAGGTCATAAATCCAGTGATTAGCCACACTGCTATTAACCAGCCAGCACTGCCTACATTACGTGTAATATCTGCACTTACAATAAAAATTCCCGATCCAATCATGCTGCCAGCAACAATCATGGTAGCATCTACTAAACCCAAAGTTGGTTTAAAGTTGGTAGTACTCATAAGCTTTAATTAAAAATCCCATCCTGTTAGTTTGGATGGGATTGAAAGATAATAATTTGCTGTGTACTAATTATTTTTTCTTAGTGTATTTTTCGTTCAAGCCCTTAATTAGGTCTTTGGTTATGTCGTAAGTGCTGTCTTTATAGTACATTAAATCTGATGAGCTAGACAATATGAAAGAATATGTTTTATTTTTATTGAATTCTTTCAAATAATCTTCAATTTTCTTTTTTACGTCTTGTAATTTTTTAAATCGCTCATCTTGAATTTCTTGACTTTTAGCTTGCTCGCTAGCTTGTATGGCTTTTTGGCGTTGTTCTACATCTTGGTTGGCTTTTGCAGCTTCCATCTGCGTCATGCTTTGTCCTTTAGCTTGGTATTCTTTTACCTTTTCTACATAAGCATTGCGCTGCGCTAATAATTCGCTTCTTTTTTGTTGTTCAGATACTGCAAGCTCTTTGCTGACATCTTTATAATAATTAAAACCAGTTTCTAAAGAATCGCTTTCGAAATAAGCTATTTTAAAACCAGAGCTACTTGTGTTGTTCGTAGGTGCAGCTACAACAGTTTTTTTAGAAGAAAAATGTAAATAGAAAAGTACAGCCACTGCAAGTGCTAAAACAACATTTAAACCAAGCGTAAAATTTTTCATGTAATTTTTTTTGGGTTTTAAAAATAATAGCAAAAGGGAATTAGAATTTGTTAATTTGTCTGAACGTGGATTGTCTGAACTGTGATTTGGGATGATTTTTAGGATTTTCATGATTTATAAAGCTTTAGGAATCCTTATAATCAATTTAATCCTACAAAATCCCGGTTCAGACAACTTTTAAAAACCCCATTTAATAAGGGTTGCACCCCAAGTAAAGCCACCACCAAATGCAGCAAATACTAAGTTATCGTTTTTGTTGAGTTTATCTTGCCAATCCCACAAGCAAAGTGGTATGGTGGCAGCCGTGGTATTGCCGTAGCGGTTAATATTAATCATTACCTTATCTCTAGATAAGCCTAATCTATCAGCAGTTGCATCAATAATTCTAAGGTTAGCTTGGTGCGGTACTAACCATGCAATATCATCGCCAGTTAAGCCATTTCTTCCCAATAATTCGGCACTTACATCTGCCATGCCTTTTACTGCAAATTTGAACACTTGCGTACCTTCTTGATGAATAAAATGCTCTTTAGCCAAAACCGTTTCTACACTAGCAGGGCGCAAAGATCCACCAGCTTTCATGTGCAATAAATGCTTACCGCTACCATCACTTTTAAGCAAGCTGTCTTGTACACCATAGCCTTCTGTATTTGGCTCAAGCAGCACTGCGCCAGCACCATCACCAAACAAAATACAAGTATTTCTATCGGTATAATCTATAATGGCACTCATTTTATCGGCACCAATAATTAATACTTTTTTATAACGGCCACTTTCTATAAAGCTAGCTCCCGTGGTAAGTGCAAATAAGAAGCCGCTGCAAGCAGCGCTTAAATCGAAACCAAAAGCATTGATAGCACCAATTTTATCACTAATAATATTTGCTGTTGCAGGAAATACCATATCTGGCGTTACAGTCGCACAAATAATACAGTCTATTTCTTTTGGGTCTAAATTTTTCTTACGTAAAATTTCTTGTACCGCAGGTACTGCTAGGTCGCTAGTAGCTGCGCCTGGTGTATTCAAAATTCGTCTTTCAGAAATGCCAGTTCTTGTTCTAATCCATTCATCATTAGTTGCAACCATTTTCTCAAGATCAAAATTGGTAAGTCTTGTTTCGGGTACATAACCACCAATTGCTGTAATTGCCGCTGTAATTTTATTCATATTGATTCGTCAATTTTTAGAAATAGTGGGGCGAAAGTAAGGCTATTGAATCTGTTTTAAAACCTTTAGCACGTTTTTAAAGAATTTATTAGGTAAGAATTGTGATTTGCGTATTTGTTATTTTTAATATGACTTATTGTAGGCTTAAAAATTTAAATGTTTCCTTTGTACAAATAATAAGAAACGGCTGGTATTTTTATTATTATGAGATGGGGTGTAATAGTCGTTTACGTGTCAGGGCAAACGTATTAAAATTAGCATTTCAGTTAAGTATCCCCCTAAGTTACTATGACTATCCAATTGTAGGCTTTTCGCCTCATAGC
>JAYWCY010000470.1:0-2195 GCA_043780175.1 Chitinophagales bacterium | reverse complement strand
TAGATAGCGGTTTGGTCATAACAGGTATGGTAAATATAAATAAAAAGCCGTTTGAATCTGAGATTCAAACGGCTTTTTATTTGTTAAGTTATGTTGTATTAAGCTTTATTGTGGCTTTGTTTAAAAGCTGGAACTACGATAAACGCTACTAAAACTACAAATGAAGCAATGATTTGTAAAGTACTCATGGTGTTGTGTTTTTAAATTTTATGTTGATTTCTTTCTATTAGAATACAAAGGAACAACGTTATTCAACACAAATTCATAGTTACAAAACAGTCATTAGAACTAGCACTTTATACACTAATAATTACATGTTTATTTTAATGGTAGCTTTAACAAAAAAGAATGCTGAAGTTTTAAAAAAGAATATTTTCTCAAAAGGTGACTTAGTTGTTTTGACAATAATGAGATTTAAAACTAATTTTTTATAACACAAAGCCATATTATATAAAAATCATCGTCGTAAAAATTTAAGGCTATTTTAAGGTTTTTATTTAAAAAAGAATGATGGTGACATAAGAAAAATAAAAAAGCACCCTGTTTACACAGGATGCTTTGAGGTAAATTTTTAATATTTATAAAGTGTAAGCTTCACTACCGTGCTCAAATACATCCAGACCTAAAGTTTCACCTTCAGCCTCTACACGTAATTTCCATGGATTTGGTAATTTATTGATTGCCCACATTAAAATAAATGCAACAACAAATGTTGCAATAGCAATAGTAAATGTACCAATTGCTTGCGCTTTAAGAACACTCATATCACCGCCATAAAGCAACCCTTTAACAGGAGCAGAGTTATCAGCACCTGTTGGTCCTGTAGCACCAAATTGACCACTAGCAAAAAAACCTAATGATAATGTGCCCCATATACCAGCCAACCCATGCACAGGTACAGCACCAATAGGATCATCAATACGCAAATACTCTAATAAATGTGTTGCTAAATAAACTACTAGCCCAGCGATAGCACCAATAGCTACGGCGCCAAAAGTATTTACCCAATAACAAGGGCAAGTAATAGCTACTAGACCACCTAAAAGTCCATTAATTGTAAAGCCTAGATCGAATTTACCTTTTGTAGACCCAAACCATAACGCTAAGTACATGGCTATCATACCACCAGAACATGCAGCTAAAGTAGTATTTGTTGCAACACGACCTATCCCTTGCATATCTACAGCAGACAATGTGCTACCAGGGTTAAAACCATACCAGCCAAACCATAAAATGAATGCACCAACTGCGCCTAAAGTAAGGTTATGTGCCGGTGGCATACCACCGCCATCACGCTTAAACACACGTCCTAAACGTGGCCCCAATACAATGGCACCAGCTAAAGATGCAACGCCACCAATAGTATGTACAACCGTAGAACCTGCAAAGTCGCGGAAGCCTTGACCTAATGCTGGAAGGAAATGATCTGCACTACCCATTAAAGCCAAGAAACCATCTGGACCCCAAGCCCAATGCCCAATAATTGGATAAATAAAACCAGTAATACCAATAGAATATAAAATATCTCCACGGAAACTTGTACGACCAATCATTGCGCCAGACACAATGGTAGAGCAAGTATCAGCAAATGCATATTGAAAAATCCAGTGTGCAATGACAGGTACACCATAAGCTAGGTAAGTGCCTGCTACTAATGGCGCACCAGCTTTTATAGCTGCAGCCGTTGCGCTTGGGTTAGGATCGCCTTGTAAAAAGAAGCCATTGAATCCTATCCACCCATTACCTTCTCCAAACATAAATGCATAACCCACAGCCCAAAACAGCAACCCACAAAGGCAAGTATCAAAAATACATTCCATTAATACGTTTACTGTTTCTTTTTGACGTGCAAAACCTGCTTCTAGCATTACAAAACCTGCTTGCATACCAAATACTAAAAATGCGGCCACCAATGTCCAAATCGTGTTGGCAGTATTCATTAACATTGTTTCGTGTGCCGTGTAAGTTTCACCGGCCATTGCTGGTGTAGCTAGCATACCTGGTAAAACCTTCATAGCGGCTAAAATAATTAACACGCCAAGAATTTTACCAGTAAAAAACGTTAGTGCATAACGTATTTTTTGCTCTTTTGTCAGTTGTAACATTTGGGTAGAAATCTCTTTCTTTTTTCCCATTCCTCTCAAAGAGGCTAAAGTCGTTGAAAACATGTTAGTGGGGATTTAATTATGAAAAAA
>JAYWCY010000469.1:0-3665 GCA_043780175.1 Chitinophagales bacterium | reverse complement strand
GCCACTGTTGGCACCATTGATGCTAATAGTTTTGCAACCCAGGTAGATTTTGCAACAGGTAATTTTGGTACCAATTCTATTGTTATAGCCGATTTGGATGGCGACGCCCAACCAGATATAGCGGTAACCAATTCATATCTAAACACTATTTCTATTTACCGTAATACGGCTACAAGTGGTAGCATTACCAATAGCAGCTTTGCAGCTAAAGTAGATTTTACCACAGGCGCACTACCACAATCTTTAGCTATTGGCGATTTAGATGGGGATGGTAGGCCCGATTTAGCAGTGGTATATAGCTTTATAAATAACTTGTCAATATTCCGTAATACAGGTGCTAGTGGCTATATTACTAGTAGTAGTTTTGCTGCCAAAGTAGACTTTACAACAGGTGCAAATCCCAGTACAATAGCCATTGGCGATTTAAATGGCGATGGTAAACCCGATTTGGTGGTTAGTAATTCTGCCAGCGATAATACTTCCATATTCCAGAATACAGCTACTAGTGGCAGTATTACCACAGCAAGCTTTTCAGCCAAAGTAGATCTCGCAACCGTAGGTACGTATGGGGTAGCTATTGGCGATTTGGATGGCGATGGCAAACCCGATTTGGTAGTTACGGGTGTCAATACTGTTGATGTATTGCGGAATGCAGATCTAGTAGTACCAATGATTACGTCTTTTGCGCCCACAACTGCCAAACCTGGCGATGCAGTGACCCTTACTGGTACAGGTTTTAACACCATAGCCAATAATAATACTGTATTTTTTGGCGCTACCAAAGCAACGGTTAATGCTGCTTCAGCCACTAGCGTAACTGTAACGGTACCCTCAGGTGCCACTTATGCACCAATTACTTTATTAAACGCAGCCAACAACAGCAATTGTATAGGGGCTAGCAAGGCAAATTTTACACCTAAGTATTACCCCAATAAAACAGTATTTACCAGTAATGACTTTTCACCCAAGCAAGATTTTGACAATTTAACTGGTGGTTCAAGTGTAGCCATAGGTGACCTTGATGGCGATGGTAAACCCGATTTGGTAATAGGTGCAAATGGTCGTATAAATGTATACAGAAATATATCTACCAATGGTAGTATTACCAGTGGCAGTTTTGCAGCTAAAGTAAATTTTGCATATAGGGGTCCTTCTAATTATCCTATATCATTGGCCATTGGCGATTTGGATGGCGATGGTAAACCCGATTTGGTAGTGGGATGGAATGATACCACCCTTTCTGTATTGCGCAATATGTCTATCATTGGCAATATTAACACTAACAGTTTTGCGCCTAGGGTAGATTTTACGGTAGGGGCTATTGTGAAATCAATAGCTATGGGCGATTTGGATGGCGATGGCAAACCCGATTTAGTAACTTCAAGTTCACGTTCTAATACGATATCGCTGCTTCGCAACGCCACCGTTATTGGTGATATAAATAGTAATAGCTTTTTACCTAAAGTTGATTTTGTTACAAGTGCTACTCCTACTGCCCTTGCCATAACTGATATAGACGGTGATGGCAAACCAGACCTAATAGCGCTCGTTAATGGTGCATCTGCTTTTTCCATATTCCGTAATACAGCAACCAAGGGTTTTATCAATATGGGAAGTTTGGCTGCCAGCGTCGATTTTGGTAGCAATAATGGCAGTACAGCATTAGCCATCGGCGATTTGGACGGAGATGGGAAACCTGATGTGGCAATAACTGCTAGTAATAATGCAGTGTCGGTATTTCGCAATACTTCCACAAGTGGAATCATTGATGCAGGTAGTTTTGCAACAAACGTAGATTTTGCAACAGGTCAGGCGCCACAATCAGTAGCCATTGGCGATTTGGATGGCGATGGCAAACCTGATTTGGTAACTGCAAACTTTTATCAAAACTCGGTTTCTGTACATATCAATACTGCCAGCAGTGGTAGCATTACTAATGCTAGTTTTGCGAGTGAAGTACACTTTACGACAGGGCCACATCCTAGCATTTTGGCCGTTGGCGATTTGGATAGTGATGGCAGACCTGATTTGGTTGTATTGGATGGTGGGCCGACTCTTTTTTCTGTATTCCGTAATGCAGATATTCCTACTACCATCACCTCTTTCACACCCATAACTGCCAAACCTGGCGATGTGGTAACCATTACAGGTACTGGCTTCAACACCACCGCCTCCAATAATATTGTATTTTTTGGCGCTACACAAGCCACAGTAACAGCTGCTACGTTTTATAGCTTAACTGTTACTGTACCTACTGGTGCCACTTATGCACCCATTACCATGGTAAATACCGCTACTAATTTAGCAGCGTCTAGCATTAACAATTTTACCCCCATTTATAGCCCAGCTAAAACAGCCATTAAGGCCACCGATTTTCTGCCCAAACAAGATTTTGCAGCAGATGCAGGGGCTAACCCATTTTCAATAGCCATTGGCGATTTGGATGGCGATGGCAAACCCGATTTGGCAGTGGCCAACATTAATACCAATACAGTTTCTATTTATCGCAATACCTCAACCAGTGGTACCATTGGCAGTAGCAGCTATGCAGCCAAAGTAGATTTTGTAACAGGTTTATACCCTTATGCAGTAGCCATAGGTGATGTGGATGGTGATGGTAAACCTGATTTGGTAGTCACCAATACTGGTCAATACTCTGTTTCCATACTTCGCAACACAGCCACTGTAGGCAGTATTACCAGCGGTAGTTTTGCAGCCACAGTGGATTTTCCTACGGGTGTTACAGCTACCTCAGTCGCACTGAGAGATTTTGATGGCGATGGTAAACCCGATTTGGCAGTAGCCAATTATGGTTCGGGAACTGTTTCTATATACCATAATACGGCCACAGTGGGCAGTATTACCACAGGTAGTTTTGCAGCCAAAGTAGATTTTACAACGAATCCACAGTCACATTCATTAGCCATTGGCGACATAGATGGTGATGGTAAACCCGACTTGGTGACAGCCAATGCTGGTTCAAACAATATTTCCATACTGCGCAATACAACTACCTTTGGCGTGATTGATGCCAGCAGTTTTGCTGCAAAAGTAGATATTGCCACAGTTGGTAATCCTTGGTCTGTAGCCATCGGCGATTTAAATGGGGATGGCAAACCAGATGTAGCTGTAGTCAATTCTAACGGTAACAATGTTTCCATATTTCGCAATACTGCCACCGTTGGAACAATTGATGCAAACAGCTTTGCACCCAAAATAGATGTTGCTACAGGCACCACACCTACTTCATTAGCTATTGGCGATATAGATGGTGACGGCATACCCGATATAGCCGTGGCCAATTCTAATTCTAACACTGTTTCAGTATTCCGCAATTCCTCTACAGGCAATACCATTAGCTTGGCAGCCAAAGTAGATCTTGCAACAGGTACAGAACCACAGTCTGTAGCCATTGGCGATTTGGATGGTGATGGCAAACCAGATATAGCAATAGCGAATAAAACATCTAATACCGTTTCTGTTTTCCGTAATGCAGATATTCCTGTGGTAATCACTTCTTTTAGCCCCATCACTGCCAAACCTGGCGATGTGGTAACCATTACTGGTGTAGGGTTTAATACTGTAACCAGTAACAATGTGGTATTTTTTGGGGCTACACGGGCTACCGTAACAGCAGCAAGTGCTACCAGTGCAACAGTAACGGT
>JAYWCY010000468.1:0-2276 GCA_043780175.1 Chitinophagales bacterium | reverse complement strand
CATTGTTGAGTCTAATGTATTTCCAAATTTTTCATCACTAACTAATTTTGACAATGCACCTTTACCGTCGTTCATTTTAGTAGTAAATTTTGCAAATTCGCTAGAGCTGGTTTGTAAATTAGTTAAGGTACTTTTTAAACTGTTTGAAAATGCTTCATCACTAATTAGCTTAGAAAGCGCACCATTACCATTGTTCATTTTGGTAGTAAATTGAGCAAGCTGAGCAGTAATAATACCTGCATTATCTACACTAGTTTTTACACTGCTCATAACATCTGCCATCTCAATTGCTTTTTTAGTAGCAATATTATCATTGTCTTTTACTATTGTGGTGCTGGTATTGCCCGGGGAAATAGTAAGCACTTTGTCGCCCATTAAACCATCAGATCCAATAGCAGCAAATGCATCCGTTTTGATAAATTTCTGAATCTCTTTTTTAATGACTAAGCTTACCAATACGGTGCTATCATTAATTAATTCTATTCCGTTGACAGTACCAATATTAATACCTGAGAAACGAACATTATTACCAATTTTTAAACCGCTTACCGATTTAAATTGCGCCTGTAATTTAAATGTTGAACCAAATAAATTTTGCTGCTTGCCAATGAAGTAAATGGTAATTACAAATAGTACCAATCCCAATGTTACAAACATTCCTAGCCTCCATGTAAACCCTGATTCTTTATTCATAAATTATTTTTTATTTTTTTTTAAATTTTAAATAGCTTTAGTATTCATGTGTCCATAGTTGTTTACATCATATCGTTATATAAAAAATGAACCAACCCATTGATCATCACTTTTTGCTAGTTCATCGTAAAGACCTTCAGCATGTATCACGCCATCTTTTAAAATAACGATTCGGTCGCCCGTTAGCTTTGCGCAAGCCATATCGTGTGTGATAATAATTGAGCTTGTTTTGTTTTTCTTCTGAATGGCAATGATTAATTCACTAATTTCTCTAGATGTTATGGTATCTAATCCTGTAGTAGGTTCGTCATACAAAATAATTTCTGGGTTTAAAATCAATGTACGTGCAAGCCCTATACGCTTTCTCATACCACCAGATAATTCTGAAGGCATTTTGTCAATTGCTTCTGCAAGGCCTACACTTTCTAAAGTAGCCCTTACACTTCTATCTATCTCTTCTGGTGTTAATGATTTATCAAACCTTTTTAAAGGAAATGTCAGGTTTTCTCTTACTGTCATCGAGTCGTACAAAGCCGCATTTTGAAATAGAAATCCAATTCTAATCCGCACCTTATTTAAGTCTATATCATTTAGAGTTGTGATGTCAGTGCCAAATACTTTTATCTCGCCTTTATCCGCTTTCAATAAACCGACTAAGCATTTAATGGTAATAGATTTGCCAGAGCCTGACTTGCCTAGTATTACAAGATTTTCACCTTTTTTTACACGTAAGTTTACGCCTTTTAATACATCATTATTAGCACCAAAAGATTTACATAAATCGTTAATGATAATCACTGGTGAACTATCTATATCGATATTGTTAGGCAATATATTTATGGTTTCATTTATCATTGGTCATTAGTAAAATAGGTCAGTAATTTGTACAGCAAGCATGTCTATTATGAAAATGGTGATGGATGCAGCTACAACGGCCGAATTAGCGGCTTTACCCACACTTTCTGTACCATTGGCGGCAGTAAAGCCTTTGTAGCAACCAATCATACCAATAAAAAATCCGAAGAAAAAAGTTTTAATAGTTGCTGGAACAACATCAATAAAATCAAGCGATTCTAGCACTTGCGCACAATAGCGAAACAAATTAACATCGCCATGAATATTAACGCCTACAAAGCCACCTACAATACCAACACCATCTGCAAAAATTACTAACAACGGTACCATTAATGTAGCCGCTAAAATACGTGTAACGACTAAAAATTTGTAGGGGTTAATGGCAGAAACTTCCATCGCATCTATTTGTTCTGTTACTTTCATAGAGCCTAATTCAGCACCAATACCTGATGATATTTTACCAGCACAAATTAACGCAGTAACTACTGGTGCAATCTCTCTTATTAGCGATAGTGCTACCATGCCTGGCAACCAAGATTCTGCACCAAATAGTGCAAGCGTTGGCCTTGATTGAATGGTTAGTACCAAACCCATAATGAAACCTGTAATAGCTACAATGGGAAACGATTTGTAACCAATAAAATAGCATTGTTTTATAAACTCTTTTAGTTCGAAAGGCGGTTTAAATACTTCTTTAAAAAACCTTGTAGTGAAGAGTATGACAGTGC
>JAYWCY010000467.1:0-3412 GCA_043780175.1 Chitinophagales bacterium | reverse complement strand
ATGGATCGGCAATTAGATAAACTAGGTAGCCAATTGTTAGATGAAGAGCTGCGAGACAATGGTGTAGAAATTTATTACAACGACGAAATTGAAAGATTTCTAGGTAGCGAATCGTTAGAAGGTGTGCGGTTGAAAAGTGGTTTAACACTACAATGCCAAGCACTGGTGTGTGCTATTGGCACTACCCCAAATATAGAAATAGCAAGCGCTTCGGGTATTGCATGCAAGCGTGGCGTAATTGTAAACGATTATTTGCAAACGAGTGAGCCAGACATATTTGCCATTGGTGAAATTGCCGAGTTTAAAGGTATCTTGTATGGTATTACAGCAGCGGCCGAACAGCAAGCTGAGGTAGTTGCTAGCTATTTAAGTGGCAATATTTCTCAGTTTTATAAAGGGTCTTTGTTGATGAATATTTTAAAGATGCATGGTACCACACTTTGCTCTTTAGGCTTGTCAGAAGCTCCTAATGATTCAACTTATGAAGAAGTTATTTTTATAGATAAAGCAAAGCGCTATTACAAAAAATGTATCATACATAATGACAAGTTGGTAGGCGCCATTTTAATTGGCGACAAAAGCGAGTTTTTAGAGTTTAAAGAGCTAATTGAAAAAAAGATTGAATTAAGTGATAAGCGATTGTCACTTTTAAGAAGCGGTAGTAAGGTAGAGCCTGTAATTGGGAAATTGGTTTGCAGTTGTGGCAGTGTTGGAGAAGGCAATATTATCAATAAAATAAATGACGGGTGTACCAATTTTAATCAATTGTGCGAGGCATCTGGTGCTGGGCTTGGTTGTGGTAGTTGCAAGCCAGAAGTAAAAGCAATATTGGATAGCATTTTACCACCAGCCACCAAAACAGCGCATGAACAGAACCTAATTGCAAGTCAATTAATTAATGTACTATAAAAAAATTAGCATGGAAAAGATTTTAAAACCCGCTGTTTTTTTGTCTTACCCACCAATGGGAGTTAGTGGTTATTTTAATTTTGAGGCAGATTTTGTAGCAGATAATATACGTTGTATCCCAATGATAGCAAGGTTGAAGCTAGATGCTTGCGGTATCAAATTATCGTTAAAGCAATGGAGTAAAATGCTAATAGAGGAAAGAAATTTTGTTGTTGAAGCTGATTGCTCATCGAATGAAAAACTACTAAGCTATCGTAATAAATTACAAAACATTATTCGCAATAGAACTAGCGAAACACCTAAAGAAATTGAGGTAGAAACTGAGCCAGAATGGGGCAATTTGCAACAAGTACCAGCAGTCGTATTGGCGCAATGTAAAGCTATTGATGTAACACTTTCTCTGGCGCAATGGCAGCAATTACATACCCTACAGCGCTTTGCTTTGGTAAAATTGTGTAAGTCTAGCCATGAGCATAAAAACCTACCGCTAGCGTTAAAAGAGTTTCAAATTATTTAGTTTAAAAGTTATGTGTTAGAAGTTTAATTAACCGTTCAATGATTCTTCTAATCAATTTAATGATACACAATCACTGTTCAGACAATGAGATACGCATTTCAATTTAAGGTAAACTTTAGAGGTGGCATTGTATCACCAGGCAACTTATTACATATATGTGAAGCCGTAGAAACCGCTGGAATAGAGCATGTACGTTTTGGTTTGCGTCAACAATTATTAATTGATGCCACACATAAAAACTACGATAAACTAATTGCCGCATTTAACAACAGCCAAATTATTTACGAAGTAAACAAAGATGAATACCCAAATATTGTAAGCTCATATGCCGCCGAAGAAATTTTTATACAAGACAGTTGGCTAAAAGAAGGCACATACAAAGATATTTTTGATCTGCTAGATTACGAACCGCAACTGAAGTTAAATTTCTCTGACAGTAATCAAACCTTCTCACCTTTTTTTACTGGGCATATTAATTGGATAGCTTCCAAAAGTGCACAGTATTGGTATTTGTATATTAGATTTCCGAAAACAAAATTGCTATACCAATGGCCGCATCTTGTATATACTAACGATGTATCGCGGGTATCAAAAACAGTAGAAGCACTAATACTTGGTAACAAAAAAGCTTTTTTTGATAATGTTAATGCAGATGGTCTACTGTTATTTCAAAAAGCATTAAGTGAAATAACTGTCATTTCAAAAACTATAGGCGAACCGCTACATCTACCCCATTTCAACTTGCCTTATTACGAAGGATTTAATAGCTATGGCAACAAAACTTGGCTAGGTATTTATAAACGCGACGAGCTATTTTCTATTGATTTTTTAAAGGATATTGCCACTGCTTGCTTGCAAACAAAAGTTGGTCAATTGTACACCACCCCTTGGAAAAGTATTATTATCAAGAATATTGAGAAACAAGACAAACAATTTTGGGATAATATTTTGGGTAAATACCGAATTAATGTCAGGCATTCGGCTAATGAACTTGCATGGCAAGTTGAAGATAACAATGAAGATGGATTAGGTATTAAACGTCATATTATTAGAGAACTAGACAAACAAGACGTACGCACATTTGGTTTATGCTTTGGCGTAAATACCCAGCCAGAGAGCAGCATGTTTGGTTCAGTAATTATACAACGACAGTTTGCAAACATTAGAGGGCAAGTAAAAGCGTTGGACAAGTTCGATATTTTACATACTAAAAACTTTAATCCTAATATTTATGATTATGTAGTTTTTAGAAACGATATTCCTAAGGACTACTTAGATACATACTTAATTTCACTAATAAAGTATTATTATGAAGTACAAAAGGCAAATGAAATTGCAATTGATAAAGCTTTTGCGATAAAGCAAGTAACCAACGAAACTTTAAATGAACAGTTAGTGCAACAGTGTAGCGTTTGCCTTACAGTTTACGATGCAGCCATTGGCGATGCAAGCATGCAAATACTGCCAAATGTTCCATTTGAAGACCTGCCTAAAGATTATTGCTGCCCGTTGTGTGAAGCACCAAAATCAGCATTTAAAAATATTGTAGCAAATAGCTTGTATTTACAACTTCACTAAATCGCTTTTTGAATTACAATTTATGAAATAACCTTGCCATGAAAATGGCACATCAATCATGAAGACTTGTACATGCGCTAACACATAGTGCATACTCTGTTTTTTCAACGTATTCTGCTTATAAAGAGTCATTATTTTCTGCAATGCTTTAACAGAATAGATGGCACATAAAGGCTCTATTTGTCCATTATTATTAAATACTATTACTTCAAAAATTCTGTTGCGGCTTATTGTTTGTAAATGTTGCAACACCGTTGTTGTCATATTTGGCATATCGCAAGCAAATAGCAGAATATCTTCTGTAGGGTATATCTGGTGTACAGAAAGTAACCCTAGTAATGGGCCACCAATATCAATAGTTATATCATCTACAACAACATTAGCAGATGAAAATAAGTTCTTTAAAAA
>JAYWCY010000466.1:0-2444 GCA_043780175.1 Chitinophagales bacterium | reverse complement strand
GATGTGTACACTAAAATGGAAGCATTAATATGGCATTTTAAAATTATTATGGGCGAAACAGCGATACCAAAAGGTGAGGTGTATCAAAGTGTTGAAGGTGGTAATGGTGAGTTAGGTTTTTACTTCATCAGCGATGGTGGTAGAACGCCTTATCGTTTGCATTTTCGTAGACCATGCTTTATTTACTATCAAGCTTATGCTGAATTAACTAAAGGTGCTATGTTAAGTGATGCGATTATGACAATGAGTAGCTTGAACCTGATTGCAGGTGAGTTGGATGCATAAGATAATGAATTCTAAGTGTTGATCTCAAAAATTCAACATTCAAAATATAAAACAGTTGTTGTGGTGAAATTTTCAGAACAAAAATTGGCAAAGGTTAGTGAGATTATTGCTCGTTATCCTGATGGAAAACAAAAGAGTGCTTTGTTGCCTGTTTTGCATTTAGCCCAAGAAGAATTTGGTGGTTGGTTAAGCGCAGAAACAATGGATTATGTGGCTGAATTGTTAAGTATTACACCAATTGAAGTGTATGAAGTTGCTACATTTTATAGTATGTACAATACAAAACCTGTAGGCCAATTCATGTTTGAAGTTTGCCATACTGGTCCTTGCATGGTAAGTGGTTGCGATGATATTATTACATATATAGGAGAAAAATTGAGCATTAAACCAGGTGAAACAACTAGTGATGGTTTGTTCACTCTAAAAACTGTTGAATGTTTAGGTGCTTGTGGTTACGCACCAATGATGCAACTTGGTAAACATTACCGTGAACATTTAACCAAAGCTAAAGTGGATGCTATCATTGAAGAGTGTAGAAATAGTGCTGCTATAAATAATTAAAATAATGAAAAAGATACTAGCCTTTGCTTTATCACTAATCTTAGGATTTGGCGTTAATGCACAAAGTGGTGACGCAACAGCCATTGCTGCAAAAGTGGAAACTTTAAATAAAGCCATTTTTGTAAATAAAGATATTGCTGCTTTAGAAACTTTATTGGCAAAAGAAATCACCTATGGTCATTCAGGTGGTAATTTGCAGAACAGAGCTGAAATGATTAAAGGGGTAATGGATGATACAAAAACTTACAGCGATGTAAAAACGGAAGTAGGCGCAATACTTTTTAATGGTAAATCTGTAGTAGTGCGACATATTATTTCAGCAACGCAGAAAGAAAAAGATGGGAAGGTATCACCGTTAAAATTGCAGGTAATGCAAGTATGGGTGAAAGAGAAAAAAGAGTGGAAATTATTGGCAAGGCAAGCAGTTAAGTTAGCTGCGTAATTGAGATAGAAACTGAAGTTGAGGTTTAGATAAACGTTGCAGTGTGCGACGCAACGGTGCTGATTAGAAAATAAATGTTGGTTACATAATTATCAATATGGGAGTAAAATTATTATTAGAAAAAGCGCATGTAGAAGGTAGTCGTAGCTTCGAAGTGTATCGCAGAGAAGGCGGCTATCGTGCAGTTGAGAAGGCTTTAAAAACCATGGATGCTGCTGCGATTGTAGAAGAGGTGAAGAAGAGTGGGTTGCGTGGTCGTGGTGGTGCAGGTTTTCCTGCCGGCATGAAATGGAGTTTTATTGCCAAGCCAGAAGGAGTGCCACGCCATTTGGTGTGTAATGCCGATGAAAGTGAACCTGGTACTTTTAAAGACCGTTATTTGATGGAATTTCTGCCTCATTTATTGATTGAAGGGTTAATTATCTCATCGTTTGCATTGGGCTCAAATGCCACTTATATCTACATTAGAGGTGAATATGCATGGATTCCTGATATTTTAGAACATGCAATAGAAGAAGCGAAAGCTGCTGGCTTTTTAGGTAAAAATATTTTAGGTACAGGTTTTGATTGTGAAATATATATACAACGCGGTGCTGGTGCCTATATCTGTGGCGAAGAAACTGCATTAATAGAAAGTTTAGAGGGTAAACGTGGCAATCCAAGAATTAAACCACCATTTCCAGCCATTCAGGGTGTATGGCAAAGACCAACTGTGGTCAATAACGTTGAGACTTTGGCTGCTGTAGTACCGATCATTAATATGGGTGGTGAAGAGTATGCTAAAATTGGTGTTGGTCGCTCAACAGGTACAAAATTAATTTCGGCATGTGGCAATATCAATAAGCCGGGTGTGTATGAAATTGATATGACTATTTCGGTTGAAGAATTTATTTATTCAGATGAATATTGTGGTGGGATTAAAAACAATAGAAAAATGAAAGCCTGTGTCCCGGGCGGATCTTCAGTTCCAATTTTACCAGCTGAATTAATTTTAAAAACCGCAGCAGGCGAACCTCGCTTAATGAGTTATGAATCCTTATCTGAAGGCGGATTTGTAAGCGGTTCCATGTTGGGTTCAGGTGGTTTTATTGTCTATGACGAAACCTCCTGTATCGTTCGAAATACTTGGAATTTCTCCAGATTCTACCACCATGAA
>JAYWCY010000465.1:0-3095 GCA_043780175.1 Chitinophagales bacterium | reverse complement strand
GTTTCTTGAATAAAGTCATAATAATTAATAGTTGATATAAAATTACCAGAGATACAACCCATATTTTCATCAACCATTTGTAAGTTGACTTCACCTATTATTAATTCATTTGAATAAACGGTTGCTTTCATAAAAGGAATTGTCTATTGTGCCAACCCAAATTTCGCTTTATAATTGTCATAAGCCTTATGCAACAAGCTTTCTAGGTCATTAAAACTAAAGTCAAGTGTATTGGCAGCAATAGATAGGGGCGTGCCATACATATTAAAGTTTTGGCGTAGAATTTTGGCTTTAAAGTTGGTGGCTTTATTTATGTATTTTTCTGGGTCAGCCACATTAATTAATATAAATTTTGTGCTCATTACTTTGCTGGTACGTAAGGCAGTAATATCTGCCCATTCTATTAAGCCCACACTTACGCCGCTTGAGTTATCAGTAATGCCATTATGATCTATTATTAATACCATTTGTGTGTCAAATAGTTTTTGAATACCTATAATGCCGGTAGTGCCAAAGAATATCATAGCTGCAGTCCCTATAGTTTTTACTAGTATTACTTTGAAATGCGTTTGCTGCTCAGCTTGAAAAAAGAACATCCAACAGCCAGCTACTACAAATAACATTGATCCTAAAATGAGTAATGCGATTTTCTTTTTGCTTAATGGGATGTTGATTGGTTGCATAATACAAAAATAAGATAATGAAAATACGTAAATACTGTTATACAATAGTTTTAATTACACAATTTCTATGTCATAATTAGCTAACAAACCTGCAAGTCCAGCTGTAGCAAATTTTGCTTTCTTGATGCGGTTGGTTTCTGGGTTAATGATAAAATTATAAGCAGTTGTAAAATCTGCTTTTTCAAGTATGGTATTGTCAAATATGGCTCTACTTAAATCGCAATTATCAAATATGGTTTGGGTTAAATCGGCTTCTACAAAATCTACTTCATGTAGGCTACAATTGATTAGCTTGGTTTTCTTCATTTTACATTTATAAAAGGAAGATAGGTTAAGTGTGCAATTGGTAAATGTAGGTGAGAAAATAAAGTGGTTACAATTATCAAAATGCAGCCCTAATAACTTGCAGTCTGTAAAATTTGCATCTCTAAATGTAGTTTGGTCCAGCTGCACATTACTTAGGTTACAATTAACGAATTCACAATCTACGAACTGTCTTTTAGATAAATTAACTCCCTCTAGATTGCAAGCTTCAAAATTACAATTATCATATTCACCTACTGGTAAGCCATTTAGTGTAAAGTCAATATTGGTATAGGTTTGGTCGTCAAAAAAAGTATCTGGCATAATGGCTTAATATCCCGCAATTTATTACTAAAAGTGTTATCAAATTAGCTAGTATTCACAATGGTTCTAAAGGTCAAATTCACTCTCGGCTTGCTTATTTTAGTAGTAGGTGGTAAGCGGTGCAACCAGTGCGTTTGTGTAGTACCTGCCATCAGTAGCAAACTACCATGTTCTAACATCATTGAAACGGTGGCTTGGGTTTGCTTATGCTTAAAAGCAAATTTGCGTTCCGCTCCAAAGCTTAGCGAGGCAATGGCACCGTCTTTTTTTAAGTCAGTTTCACCATCACTATGCCAAGCCATACCTTCTTCACCGGTATGGTATAAATTCATTAAGCAGGAGTTGAAAGTCTCGCCTGTAGCGGCTTCTATTGTTTTTTTTAAGGCGATTAATTCAGTGGTCCAAGGTAGTGCTTGCTTGGTAATCTTAGAATAAGTGTACGCAAATGGGGAATCGCCATACCAAGCTACTTTACGTTTGGTAATAATGCGCTTACCAAACATAATGGCTTCATCGTTGCGCCATTCAATATTGGTTAATAAGGCTTGTAAATGGTGATTGGCTGTATCTTGCGACATCAATTTGCCATAATAATTTACAATGCCATCATAAGGCAATGAGTTACTATTATATTGTGGTATTTGATTGAATAAATCCATTTTTCCAAAGTTGATAGGCTGCTTTCATGCAATGGCCACAAGGCCTGTAACCAGCTTGTATTGCTGCTTGTTCTGATACAAAAAATACACGATTGGTTCTTTTTAAACGCTTGCCGGACTTGCAGTGTAGCTTACCATATATTTTTAATTGTTTGTTACCTCCAACCCTAATTAGCCGATGCTTGATAAGTCGTCTAATAGCTACATCTGTCAGCTTACAATGTTCTATCATTGGTGAAAAATTGTTGCGGCTTCCCAACCAATGATGGCTGTTTTTCGTGTTGACCCCCACATATAACCACCAATATTGCCAGTTGCCTGTATCACCCTGTGGCAAGGAATTAAAAAAGCCACAGGATTGCTACCAATCGCTGTGCCTACTGCTCTTGAAGCTTTTGGACTTTTAATGGTATTGGCTATAGCACCATAAGTAGTCAATTGCCCCATCGGAATTTTAAGCAAAGCTTCCCACACTTTTAGTTGAAAATCAGTACCTTTTAAGTGCAGTTTTATTTGCTGTAAATTTTGCCAATCTTTTGTAAAAATACCCAATGCCTGCTGCTGAAAAATATCTGTTTGTTGCTTAAGTATTGCGTTGGGAAAATAGGCTTGTAGGTCTGCAAAGCCAATAACTTTTTCGTTTATAAAAGCCATGTAACAAATGCCTTTTGGTGTGGCTGCAACAATCATTTGACCAAAATTCGTACTAGCAAAACTGTAGTTTATACAAAGCTGCTCACCACCATTTTTAAATTCACCAGGTGTCATGCCTTCAATATTTATAAACAAATCATGTAGTCTGCCTGTGCCAGATAAACCAGTTTCTAACGCAGTATTAAAAAGGGTAGTGGTTGGTTGCTGTAACAGGCTTTTAGCATATTGAACACTCGTGTATTGTAAAAACTTTTTAGGGCTTACTCCGGCCCATTCTGTAAATAATCTTTGAAAATGGAACGGGCTTAAATGCACATTTTCAGCCACTTCATCTAGATTCGGCTGGGTTTTAAAGTTGGCTTGGATATAGTTAATCGATGCTGCTATTTTATTGTAAGATAATTGCTCTTGTTGACGCATGGTATATTATTTACTAGCACAAATGTAACAGGCATTGAACTGCTATCAAACC
>JAYWCY010000464.1:0-5168 GCA_043780175.1 Chitinophagales bacterium | reverse complement strand
TAGTTAAATTTGATTACGATGCCCAACAGAAGTACGGATAACTTATTTCAACTTGTAAAGTCGCTAGAAAAGGGCGAAAAGCGTAATTTTAAGCTGTATGTGCAGCGTAATTCGGCTGATGATAATTTAAAAATTATTCAACTATTTGATGCTTTAGATAAATTAATGGACTATGATGAAGCGATTTTATTGAAAAAAGTGCCTACAGTTTCTAAGCAACAATTATCTAATGCTAAAGCGCATTTATATAAGCAAATATTAAGCAGTTTACGTTTATTAAAGGATGATGATAATATAGATATTCAGTTACATGAGCAAATGGATTTTGCTAAAATACTTTATAACAAAGGCTTGTATTTACAGAGTTTAAAAGTGCTTGACAAAATAAAAGAAGTTGCCAAAATTCATAACCAGATTACGTTTCAGTTGCAAGCTGTAAATTTTGAAAAGAAAATTGAAGCCTTGCATATTACCAGAAGTATTGGCAATAGGGCAGAGGCTTTGAGCTTAGAAAGCGATACCATAAATCAACATTTGACTATCATTAGCAAATTATCCAATTTGGCATTGCAGATGTACGGCTGGTATATTCAGCATGGGCATGCAAGAGATAAAAAAGATGTTCATGCCATTAAATCTTTTTTTGAAACCAATTTGCCTATTTACCGCATCGAAGAGATGGGTTTTTATGAAAAACTCTATTTGTATCAATCTTATTGCTGGTATGGTTTTATTTTGCAGGATTTACTCATGTATTACCGATATACCAAAAAATGGGTAGAACTATTTGACGATGTGCCTTTTATGCAGTCTATAGAAGCGGGGCAATATATAAGAGGTATGCATAATTTATTAAGTGCACATTTTAACCTCAATAATATTGAGAAATTTGAGATAGACTTGAAACGATTTGTGCATTTTGCAGACTCTAATATAGCAAAAACTACCCATAACGCCGCGATACAAACCTTTGTGTATTTGCATATTGGTAAAATAAACAAACACTTTTTAGAAGGCACATTTACCGAAGGCCTAGCACTTGTACCCTACATTGAGGCGCAATTAAAAGCCTACGAACTACAATTAGATAAGCATAGAGTATTGGTGTTTTATTATAAGATTGCTTGCTTATATTTTGGCAGTGGCGATAATGAGAAAGCGATTGACTACTTGAATAAAATTATTCACTGGAAAGTAAACTTGCGTACAGATTTGCAATGCTATGCGCGATTGCTGCATTTAATAGCACATTATGAATTGGGTAATTACGAACTATTGGAATATTTAATAAAGTCAGTCTACCGGTTTATGTCAAAAATGAATAACTTAAGTACGGTAGAAGAGGAAGTATTTAAATTTATCCGGAAATCATTTTCACTATCACCTAAAAAGCTGATACCCGCTTTTGTAACGTTAAAAGAGAAATTAGAAAAGTTAGAAGGTAATCCGCTAGAAAGCCGCTCATTTATGTATTTGGATATCATTGGCTGGCTAGAAAGCAAAATCATTAATGTACCGGTACAGGAGATTAGACGGAAAAAGTTTTTAGAAGGCAGAAAGGGTAAAAGCATTTAAGGTGGATTTTGAGATGGATTGCCAATGCTGTGGGGCTTATTAAGTCATGTGTGGGAATGATGCAAAGTGACTACTCAATATCCTACCGTCGTTTATATTATGATAGATTATATGCAACTCCGCTAAAGTTAAAAGTTAATCAATAGATAAAAAAATCTAACTTGATAGTAATACTGCAATAATTGTTTTTACAATACAATCAATTGATTTTTTATGGCATATATTACCAATCCAACTCTGGAAATGGCATTGAGCTTTTTACAAAGGGTATCTTTATAATTATCTACCGTTTTTACACTGATATTCAATTGATTGAGGCTAATTAAGCCCTTTCTAAAAATTTTGTGGTCATCAGTAAGCGTAATGGTAAGGTAGGGTAAATAGTCATTGAATAAGCGCTAGTTGGTACTGGAATAGTGCAACGTGAACCAGAGAGCATATTGCAGCTAAGGTATAATTTTAAATAATATATAATCATACTTTCCCTTTTAGACGCAATAAATTATTTATGTTGGGCGCATCATAAGTAGATAGAATCTTCACTAATAATTTACTACCCCCTAAAACAAGAAATATTCTTAGATGTGAGGTTAAAACTGCCATAAAATTAGGTAGGCCAGCTAGAAAAACAACGTCTAAAAGCGAAGATATATAATATTAGTGCTACAAGCATTTGTAGTGATAGGTACATTAAATAAATGTAACTGATCTGTAGTCTTGGTTCGGCGGGCAAGGGGATACAATATCATAATCAGCCATAAAATTAGATATGGGGTGCCTTTGTCACTTGAAAATATATTGTCAATTGCCTATTAACAGTCATTAATTGTATTCTATCGTCTGGCATTAGAAATGAAATTATGTTCATTCTGATGCTAAGCTTTCGAGTTAATAATGAGTTCTTGTAAAGTTGAGTCATTTCTCTTTTGGCAGTTAATTTCATCTAAAACGCTGTCAGTAAATCAATTGCAATCCACAAACATTTGTTATCAGTGGTGTTTTAAACCAAGTGTTTGGCTAGTGGTACTCAGTCTATAAATAATGATTTCTTTATCAAGCCCTCAAAACTTTGAGGACTTTTTTATATTGCAAACTTCTGTATTATGTTTTGACTTTCGGTTATTTCTTTTTTATTATGGTAGAAAAATGGTGGGTGTAAGTGTACTATTGACAAATAATCAATTGGCTGTCAATCGCTTACTGCCATTGCATTCGCTAATTCTTAACCAAGCCATTTTGCTGCGATACCTTTTTAGCGAGTTTGAAATTTTGGCAACAATATTAAAATATCATTAAATATTGTCATCTTGCATAAAAAAAATGTGCTCATGTTGATTATAATTATATTTTCGGCACGATTTTTTATCTAAACCCCTTTATGAAACTACTCTCCATAATATCAAGTATGAACCCATCTATGGGTGGGATTGCCCAAGGTATTAGAAATAATACACCTTACTGGGGGCAAAACGGCATCATTAGTTCTATCGTCACTACAGATGATCCTAATGAAGCTTTTGTAAAGCAAGACAATATAATTGCCTTAGGGCCTTGCTCCAAACGGTGGGGCTATTCACCAAAACTGGGTGAATGGTTGCAAGAGCATCTCAGCTCATATGACGTAGTAGTGGTTCATGGTTTGTGGTTGTACAATAATTATAGCGTATATAAGGCTATAAAAGCCCTAAAAAAATCGGGTGAACCTGTGCCAAAGCTATATGTGATGCCGCATGGTATGCTAGATCCTTATTTCCAAAAGGCAAAGCAACGTATCTTAAAAGCTATCAGAAATATTGTTTATTGGCATTTGATAGAGAAAAATTTAATTAAAATTGCTGATGCTGTATTATTTACATGCGAGGAAGAGATGGAATTAGCTGCTACTACTTTTAGCGATTACAAACCTAAAAGAACGTATAATATAGGTTTTGGAATTAATACACCGCCTCAATATTTACAACAACAGCAGTTAGCATTTGAAGCAAAATGTCCAGAATTAAGAAATAAATATCCGGAATCTGGAAACAGACCATATGTTTTATTTTTAGGTAGGGTGCATCCCAAAAAAGGAATAGATTTATTAATTGATGCTTACTTAACGATTAAACAGAAATTTTGGTCAGAAAGTAAAAACCTACCCACATTGGTGATTGCTGGCCCGTCTGAAGATGCCGCTTACAGCCAAAAATTAATTGCAAGGGTAGAGAATGACCCATTGTTGCAAGGCAATATCGTGTTTGTGGGCATGTTGCATGGGGATGCTAAATGGGGTGCATTGTATGGTAGCCAAGCATTTATTTTACCAAGTCATCAAGAAAATTTTGGTATTGCGGTAGTAGAAGCGATGGCCTGTAGAAAGCCAGTACTAATAACCAATAAAGTGAATATTTGGCGAGAAATAGAAATGGGTAATGCTGGAATTATTGAAAACGACGATTTAGAGGGAACTATCCATCTATTAACTAAATGGATGAGTTTGTCTATTGATGAAAAGCAGGAAATGGGTAAAAATGCCTATGACACATACCAAGAAAAGTTCACCGCTAAAAATACGACGCAACAATTTATTGATATTTTAAAAGATAGACCAGGAAGAAATAATTTATCAGTGAGCCATAAAATAGTAGAAGATAATTACTTGTACCAAGTTAATTAATATGCTAGTTATAACGGTTGTATTATTGGGTTTTGAAAGTAATTAATTGTATTATTCTATAAAAATCAACAAGTGTGAGCATCTCTAAAAGGGCTCGCACTTTTTTATTCAGTTTGTCCAACTTGCTATATTGGGGGTATTGCAATAATGTGCTTCTATTTGTTTAGAATAGTATTATGAATAAATTATCCATCATTTATAGTGTTTTCTGATACATAAATTGCAATAATATCCTTTTCATCTCTTCGTGTTGCATGGTAATAAGCTTAATAGTGTTCTAATCTTGAACAAGGTTATCAACTCTAAATAATAACCTCCCCATTGGCAGGTAATATTTTTATTTGCTAAATTTTTGATGACGGTTTTTTGTCTTGAAATTGACTATTTTGCTAATGATTCTAATTATTAAGTATTTTCTTGCATTTTACCAAATCTTTCATTTTTTGGTTTAACTGCGTACCCCTACCTTTGCCGCCTTAACAATTTTGGAGTATTGTATCCCTTTTATTTTACGGTTTAGGTTAGACTGCAGCTTGTCTTAGTGTTTTACACATTAAGAACGTACAAGTTCTCATGCAATGGAAGCCAAACGATGTGCTTAAAACCGGTGATACTTCAAATCAAAAAATCGAATTAGGATATGGCTATCAAAAGAGACAATCGTCCCAAATCAAATTTCTCACAAATCACAATTAGTCTGGCATCCCCCGACAGCATCTTAGAAAGAAGCTTTGGTGAGGTATTGAAACCAGAAACCATTAACTACAGAACCTACAAGCCTGAGCGTGACGGATTGTTTTGTGAAAGGATTTTCGGTCCGGTAAAAGACTATGAGTGTGCTTGCGGAAAGTATAAACGTATCCGTTACAAGGGTATTGTTTGCGACCGTTGCGGCGTAGAAGTAACTGAAAAGAAAGTTCGTCGTGAAAGATTGGGG
>JAYWCY010000463.1:0-6615 GCA_043780175.1 Chitinophagales bacterium | reverse complement strand
TTGCTGTAATAGCCAATATTAGTCCAAGCATCTCCATTAAAAGTATAAATACCATTGTGATTTAGTTGTGCTTGCCAAGTATCATTTACACCACCAGCAGCAGCATACAATGTGTTATTAGCAACGAGCATTTCGCCATTCGCCGTACCCAAAGGACCATCAGGTACATAGCTACTAAATGTGCTATTATATTTTGATAAGCCTTCTTTACTATCAGCTACCCATATATTACCATTGTCTATAATGACTTGCTTTGGCGATACGATATATGCGTTATTAATTAAATTTGTTTCAACAGCTCCATTAGCATTTAATTGTAACACTCGCCCTATACCAGTTATCTTATTCTGTTGACATAATAACAACTTATCGCTAGTAACTGTTAAGTTCGTTATTTGCCAATTAACATCGTTATACAGCACACTAAACGTGGTACCATTTTGTACTAATAACGTATCAATTTTAAGCACTATGATAGTACCATTTGCCAATACTACGTTTTGTATAGCACCACCGCCTAAACCATTGCTACCACTAATATTTTGCCAGTTAACATAGTTTGTAAGATTAACTGCATTTACATTCGCTTTCTTCAAGCCTTCCTCTGTTGCAGCATACCAGTAATTACCATCCGTAGTGATACCATTAATGTTTACCTGATTACCGCTATTCCCAATATACCAAGTATCTTTTACCTCATATTTACTAAGGTTAAGTACTATTATGCCCAAGCCACTGCATAGGTAGGCAAAACCTCCATTACAGTATATCCGATTAATCGTTTTATTGCCAATAACAGTACTACGTTTCACATCGCCAATATTCTTTACAGCGCCACCTTTTAGCACATCTATATTACTGTTAGCATAAGCAATTACCAGTTGCTGCGTTACGTCATCCCACGCAATGGCACTTACGCCAATATCGTTTAGACCATTTACTTTACTAAATCTTTCCTCATTATTATCAGCATCTACACTAAACACATTATTATTAGTTGCACAGTAAATTTTATCGCCTTTTACTACAGCTTGTGCATATCCATAATTTAAATGTTCTCTCCAATTACCAATGGGTACTAAAGTGTTTTGAGAGATAGCTGATAGATGGTAGATGACAGTTGATAGAATAAGTAAGTAGATTTTTGTGTAACCAGCAATAGTTGTACTATTTAGCTTCTGTTGCGTCGCACACTTGTACGCTTTGTACTTTACTGAGCTTTGCCGATATGGTAGATACTGCTGCATTGTAGTACAATAATACTGCGTTTAGCGTGTATTTAATACAGCGACGATTAAGTGTAATATTTGTCTCGTTAAGGAAACTTTTTAAGCACCGTTAATCGCATTATCAACTCAAGTAGTATTAATAACAAACCTGCTACTAAAAATGGCAAATATTCGTCCGTATAGCGGTTATAAGTAGTGATCTCGATTTTACTTTTTTCCAGTTGATTAATACTATCATAAATACCTTTAAGCGCAGCCTTATTTGATGCCTGATAATACTGACCGCCTGTTTCTGCACTAATTTGTTTTAATAGATTTTCGTCAAAACTCATCTTCCGTTTTTCGGTTACTGTACCCAAGGCAGAGTTAACCTGTACATCCATTTCCGCTTCGCTACCTATCCCTATACAATACACTTTTATACCATAAGTGATAGCGAGTTTTTTGGCAATATCGGGTGGTATTAAACCACCATGATCCACCCCATCCGTTAACAGTATTACCACCTTACTTTTAGCTGTACTATTACGCAATCTATCTACACTAGTAGCAAGTCCAGAACCAATAGCTGTACCATCTTCGGGTAAATAGCCATTCTCAATATTACTAATTTGCCTAAGTACCGTTTTATGGTCTGGCGTAATAGGACAAAGTGTAAAACTTTGGCTACTAAAAATCACCACGCCAATTCTATCACCTGGGCGGTTTTGTACAAAATTGGCAGCCACTTCTTTAGCAGCTTCTATCCTATTAGGCCTAAAATCTTGCTCTGTCATACTACCACTAATATCAAAGCATAGTACGATATCTATACCTTCACCATTGGTCTGATTTTCGGTAAAATGTTGTTGTGGCCTTGCTAGTGCAATAATTAATACCGCTAAAGCCAAACATCTTAAAGCAATAGGCAAATGCCTTAAATTGGTTTTCCAGTTTTGCGTATGTTGCAAAAAAAAAGTAGTAGTAATTGTTAATGAAGCCGTTTGTTGACGATGGGTTTTAACATACCAATATACAATATATGGCAATATTAATAATAAAGGCAATACCCATGGATAAGCAAAGAAGATATGTTGGTACCAATTATACAACATTGGCTTTGGGTTGATAATTAAATGAATGAATCGTGGTGATAAAAATTTTCGCTGTTTGTAAGGCTTGCTCGCACTCAACAGTCGTTGGTTGGTATTTGGCAAACTTTATAGCGTCTGCCAAACGCAATAGCTGATAATATTGTACTTGTGTGGGTTCGTTACCAACATTACCTTTCAACAATACCATGTATTCGTCGGTGGTTTTGGTGAGACTTGCAATACCCAACTGAGTATCGGAGAAATTACGTGTAAGGCTAATAAGACTTGTAAACAATTGCTTGTATTGTTGTGTAGAAATAAGTGGAAGTAGCGCATCAATTTGTAGTAAAATATCATTGATTGACAGCCCTATTTTTTTGGTTGGTCGAATTGATTTTTTACTGAAAAAATATTTCACTGCCAATACGATTATTACTATCAGTAATAGCACACCAACAGCTATTTTACCCCATAACCACCAATCTGTTTCAGGTACTACGTCTATAATTTCTTTAATATCATTATAGTCTTGCATATTGCTGATATTAACTGGTAATACTTTTATTGGCAATGGCAGCAACGTTAGCGTTTTGTTGCCTACTAGCTTCACAGGAAATTCGGGTAGTTTAAATGTGCCCGTATCGTAACTTGTAATGAGTATTTTTTGTATAAATGATTTTGCGCCGCCTACTTCTAATGTATCAATTGGTAAGCGCTGGAGCACTTCAAAATGATTAAAACTATCTGGCAGATTAAACCAAGTATCTAACAATACGGTGCTATTATTTGTAGGTTCTACAGTTAGTTTTAATTCGAATTGTTCACCAATACGAATGGTTGATTTATTGGTAGCGGTGGTAAGTTTTTGAGCAGACACAGATAAAAAAAGTAACGTATAAGCAAAAAGATACAAGCCTACGACCTGAACCTTGAAACTTGAAACCTGAAACTTGGGTCTTAATTTTCTCATGCTCTTTTTATAAAAAAATGTTGTAACGCTTTTACATAATCTTGCCCCGTTTCTATTTGTATCAAATCGGCACCAGCTTTACGAAAAATAGTAGCTGCATCATCCATGATTTTATGATACTGTCTGTTATAAGCAATTTGCACAGCCGTATCATTGGTATCTAACCAAAGTGTTGCACCTGTTTCGGGATCTGCCACTTGTACCAACCCAATTTTAGGTAAATATTTATCTGCTTTGTCAAATACCTGCACACCTATTACATCGTGCTTTCTAGCAGAAATACGCAGTGCCTCATGATAACCTGCATCGGCAAAATCACTTAAAATAAAGACGATACTCTTATGCTTTGCAATATTATTGAGGTACTGCAACCCCTTTACCAAATCTGTTTTGCGTGATACTGGCTTAAACGAAACCAATTCCCTTACCATATATAATACATGTTCTCTGCCTTTAGATGAAGGGATGTACTTTTCTATCTTATCGGTACAAAACAATAAGCCAGTTTTATCATTATTATTTAAAGCACTAAAGGCTAATACCGCACAGATTTCTGCAATCAGCGCTTGTTTATTTTGCTGCTGTGTACCAAATAAATTACTGGCACTTGCATCTACTAATAAAAACACACTTAATTCTCTTTCTTCTTCAAATACTTTACTATAAGTACTACCCATTCTCGCACTTACATTCCAATCTATAAAGCGGATATCATCACCAGCCGCATATTCTTTTACCTCTTTAAACGCCATTCCTCTACCCTTAAACGCAGTATGGTATTCACCTGTAAATAAGTGATTGGTGAGTTTTTTACTTTTTATTTCTAGGTCTCGTACTTTACGCAACAGCTCCACCGCAACAACCTCGCCCCCTAAAGGTGGGGGTGCAAAAGGTTCTTTATTTTTATTTCCTTTCTTAAAAAACAAAATGGTTACTGATTTAATGTTTGCATAATATCCCCCTTTAAGGTTGGGGCATCGCCTTTTTTTACGGCACCAATATGATTTTTAAAATATCATCTATCATCATTTCAGAACTAATATTTTCAGCTTCGGCTTCGTAGGTAAGCCCAATGCGATGACGTAATACATCTTTTGCAATGGCTTTTACATCATCCGGTATAATGTAGGCACGTTTGTTTAAAAATGCATGTGCTTTTGCTGCCAATGCCAGATTTATACTAGCTCTGGGTGAACCCCCATAACTGATTAATCCTTTTAATTTGCCCAACCCATATTGCTCTGGAAAACGTGTGGCAAATACAATATCTATAATGTACTGCTCGATTTTCTCATCCATATAAATCTGTTTTACCAAATGCCTTACACGCAATATGTCATCAATACTTGCTACTGGCTGAACAGTAGGAATAGCAAGACTTTGCACTTGCTGCCTGATAATTTGCTGCTCTTCTTTTTTATCGGGATAGCCTACAACTACTTTCAGCATAAAGCGATCTACTTGTGCTTCTGGCAAAGGATAAGTACCTTCTTGTTCTAAAGGATTTTGTGTAGCTAATACTAAAAAAGGTTCTTGTAACTTATAGGATTGGTCACCAATAGTCACTTGCTTTTCTTGCATCGCTTCTAATAAGGCACTTTGTACTTTGGCAGGTGCACGATTAATTTCATCAGCCAAAATAAAATTGCTAAAAATAGGACCTTTACGTACTATAAATTCACCACGTTGCTGGTTATAAATCATAGTACCAATAACATCTGCGGGCAATAAATCTGGCGTAAACTGTATACGACTAAACGGTGCTTGTATGGCTTGTGCTAAAGACTTAATAGTTAAGGTTTTTGCCAACCCCGGTACCCCTTCTAGCAATACGTGACCATTGCTTAATAAGCCAATCAGCAATCGCTCTATCATATATTGCTGGCCAACAATTACTTTTTTAAGCTCGGTTTGTAGCCTTTCAATTACCGTATGGTTCTCCGCAATTTGCAAGCCTAGTTGCTGAATATCTTCTGGTGTTTGCATACTTATTTTATTAGACTAATGATTCGAATGGTGCTAATTACATTAGTTGTAACTAGCGTATATCGTTTGCACGAATTAAAGCCAATAACGTGAATAAAACGCATTGCGTTCCATAATTAACAAGTTTGAAAAACTTTGGATGTTTTAAACGATTGTTTTCTAGCTATTAATCTACAGTTTATGCCTCTACAATGGGCTTGTCATCATCAAAAATCATCTCACTAATTTCTGGGTGAATGGCTATTTCTTCATCTCTATTTTCGTTCCATTCTACAATAAAATTATTACGACCTTCACCTACTAATAAGGTCATATAACGCTGCTGTGATAATTCTAGCAATGATAAAAATAGAAATAGGGCATGAATCCTATCTTGACATAATTCGAATACCTTCTCAAAAGCCACCGTTTTTTCTGTTTGTACAAATGTGAGCATGTGTTCACGACTTCCTTCCATGCTATAGTTGTAGCGCACTACCGTATGTACTGGCTTATTTTGGCGCTCATGCACCCGTTGCATCACTTTTTCAAAAGCCTTCATTAGCTTAAACATAGTGATGGCTTGTATCTCGGTACCTTCGCCACTCTCTTCGCCAATAGTCGCTAATTCTTTACTTAAATTACCACGTTTTACCATCATCATCCGCACAGCTTCCATATCGGCCATTTCTACAGATGCTTCTTTAAAACGCTTGTATTCTAGTATTTTCTCTATCAATTCTTGACGAGGATCTATTTCATTACCTGATGCATCTATTTCTTTACGAGGCAATAATAGCTTGGCTTTAATGCGCATTAATGTAGAAACAAACAAGATAAATTCGCTACTTAATTCAATGTTTAGTTTTTCTTGTGTATGAATAAAGTCTAAAAAGTCTTTGATAATTTTAGTAATAGGAATATTATAAATATCTAGCTCATCACGCTCTATAAAAAATAGCAATAAGTCAAACGGCCCTTCAAAATGTTCTAGCTTAATTTGATAGTTAGTCGTATTCACGCTGCATCGGTTTAGTTACAAATGTAATAATTAGCAAGAAGCAGATTAAAGTAAACAATGATAAAGTATGAATAACGTTTAAGCTATCTCTTCAGATGCTTCTGAGACAGGCTGAGTAGCAAAAAAAACCCGCCTACACCCTAAAGTATAAACGGGAAAAAGAAATAAAGGTACAAGTTTTTATTTTTTAAGCGAATCCCTTATTTCCATTAACAATTTATCGGTACTTGAAGGCTCCGGCGGAGCGGCTGGTACAATTTCTTCCTTTTTCTTAGATGCATTAATACCTTTAATAACCAAGAATAAGACAAAAGCAACAATTATAAAATTGATAATAGCAGCTAAAAAATTACCATA
>JAYWCY010000462.1:0-5255 GCA_043780175.1 Chitinophagales bacterium | reverse complement strand
CAAGCTGCCAAAACGGTACGACCATAATAACCACGACACATCACAACACTCGGGTGAACCCCATCCAAGTAAGCAATACAAGCCAAAAAACGATCTACTCTATTCCCATAACTATCATTTTTTCCATTGCCGCCTTTGCCGCCCCATGCACCAATATCGCCTCTGGCAGGAATATAATCAGTTGTAGCTAAAGCAGCACCTGTCAGTCCATCAAAAATGGTAAAATATTCAGGTCCATCTAATATGCGGCCTTCCTTTTGTTTATCGCCTCTCGTTACATAATCTTTGGTACTATCGCCTAATACTTTACCTAGACCATCAATGGTGCCATCAGCAGTTTTCATCGCAATTTCAGCCTTACCATCGCCGTCTAAATCATATACCATAAACTGTGTATAGTGAGCCCCTTCTCGTATATTTTTACCAAGGTTAATTTGCCATAGTAACGTACCATCTAATTTATAACATTGAAAAATGGGTGGATCTGTTATCCCACCTTGCGAATTATCCCGACCGCGACCCGTTTGGTGAAGTATAATTTCATATTCACCATCACCATCCACATCACCCACTGAAATATCATTTGGCGTATAACCTAGCGGTGTTTGTAAAGGAATTGATAAATAAGGTTTAGCATTAGCCTTGAGCATAAATGGTTGGCTAGTTATTTCTTCTTTATTATTATTGATGGATTTAACCATATATAAATTATCTTTAGTTGCATCTACCAAACTATCAATAAAACAGGTAGCTTTTGCTAAAGGTTCTTGATTAAGTTTAATTGTTTTACTACCTGATATTCTGTATAAATTAAATGCAACATCCGTCTTTTCTGTACCCAACAAACGCCAACTAACAAACACTTTTGTATCGCTTTGTTTAATGGCAATTACACCACGATTTAGATACTCCATTTGCCTCTGGGCAAAGCCTAATTGCATGTTTAGCAAAATACTTATAAGTACTGCTGCCATTGTAATGGACTGCTTTAATCGGATTCTATTCATAACAAAATTTATATTTAACTATTACTTTAGTTTTATGTTTACTGGTGCATCTCTATCACAAGAAATCTCCCCATTTTCGTACTTTAATTCACCTAATTGTATTACACTTCTTCGCGTTTCGATACCATCTTTCCAACTACCTTTTAAGCCGACTCTACCTGGATGTGTGAAGTAAAAAATATATGCATGACCATCATTAACTAACACATCGCAATGCCCACCAATTGCTTGATCATCTTTACCTTTTCCTGCCAACTCGAGAATACGTTTTTCTTGTCGCTTCCATGTTTTTAAATCATTCGATTGGTAGACGCCCATACCCATCCAATTGTCTACAATCATCCAATAATTATCTTTCCATTTAAACACTTTGGGGCCTTCACCACCTTTATCACCAATAGCTTTACCTTTATCTTCCCAATTTGATAGGTCTTTACTATCGGCATAATAAATACTCTTTCTATCCTTCTCATTGTTATACCACAAACGCCATCCACCTTCGGGTAAGGGATATGCGCAAGCATCAATGATTTTATGAGATGCCAGTTCTAATGTTTTATCGTATTGCCAGTGCATCAAATCTTTACTGGTTAAGTGAATAATTTCTCGTGGATGATTCCAATCTGTAAAAATACCAGGCACATAAGTAAGATACATGTGGTACAGCCCTTTGTTTTCAAATACGTCAGGTGCCCAATGGGTATAATTACTATCTGGTCTGTATTGAATATCAGCAGTATCAACATATTGCCATTTCGCACCATCAACCGATGAGGCAATGCCAATACGCGTACCATGCACCCAAGTTACACCGTCTAAACCTGGCACATTTGCTCTACGATTTGTATAGAACATAAACCACTTTTTAGCCTGTTTATTCCATACCACAACAGGATCAGCCGCTCCATTAAAAACAGGATCTACAAATAATGGCTTGGGGGCAATATGTTGCTTTTGTGCACTTACAATTGATATTGTAAATACTGCTACAAGCTGTAATAATATCATTTTACAAAAGTACTTCTTCATTTTACTACCATGTTAATTTCATAAATGAGACCGCTTGTCTTGGCAAATCAATAACCAGATTGATTGTACCATCTTTCACAACCATGACGTTAGTTGAAATTTGTTCTAATTGTCCAGCTTTTTCTAAGGTTCTAATTTGGTTAGTAGTTGGATTTTCTGGGCTACCCATCGCTTTCCAAACTTCATATGAATTACTGTGCTTATCATCAATTTGGTATTGTGTGATGATTACTTTTTTTGAAGGCACCTCACTAATAGATAGTTGCACATTCGCAACCCTGCCGATGGTATCATCATCATGGTAGTTCCATAACATAATAGCAGCAGATGCTTTGTCTTTTGAAGCCAAGCCACCTATATCTGTTGTAATACCTTTAATACCAGAATCTCTTGCTGTTTGCAGCCTGTACATATTGCTACCACTCACTTCTACACGTGTACCACTCATCATCCCAAACATACGAAACACGTTTAGCACAGGCTTATCTACACCATTTGTAGCCAAATCTCTGAAACCATAAAACCAGGGCTGATCTTCGAATTCAAAACTCCACGAAACGGCTCCTTTTAAATTGACTTTATACAAATCCGCTAATGCATACTTCCTTGCAAACACAGCAGCGGTATAACTCGAATACATCGTTCCGTTTCTGTAGGCATTTTGAGGATTGGTTTTCATGCCACAAGCCGCACAACCTTCTGGATCTGATTCACCAATTACAATAGGAATATTTTTTGCTTGAGGAAAAGAGGCTATTAACTTAAATCCATTATTAATATTACGTAATTGATTACTAATCCCCATTTGCACATGACCGTTTACAATACGCGGCGAGCCTTTGGCATGAAACAAGATCACATCTAAAGGACTACCAATTTTACCGGTAACATAATTGGTATCGCTAAAGCAATGTTGCAAAAACACTTTCTGAAATTTTTCGCCACCACCAGTAACATCGCTACCACCAATTTTAGCAGTTGGTAACGCACGTTTTACACCATCAACAGCATAATCATATAGCTTACAGTACTCTTGCACAGTACCTTTCCAGTACGACGAGCCATTAGGTTCATTCCAAACTTCCCAATACCAAGTTTCTACTTCTTTTTTACCGTAACGTGCCACACAATGCTTTACCCATTCATATGCAAGATTACCCCACTTTATATAATCTTTTGGTGGATAGCACCAACCACCTTCAATTTTATTATAGACGTCGCCTGGCTTCCAATTATGCTTGTAAGGTTGTGGGTGAATAGATAATGCTTCAGGCATAAAACCTAGCTGAGCTAAGGGTTTCATACCACGGCTCACATAAGTATCAAATATACTATCCACAATGTTCCAGTAGTAAATAGGGTTACCATTTGCATCCTCTGTGTACATATTCGTACTACCCCATTTCAATGCCGCCACACCGTCGCCAGTATTCATTAAACTATGACAACGGACGTATACTGGCACTGAACTTAATGCTGCCAGTTCACTCAGCAACTTCTTGCCATCTTTCATATAAGTATAATTTGGCTCATCATAACCAAACCAAGCCCATAGAGGTTGCATTGGCGCAATTTCGTTTGCCAATGATACAGCAACAGTTGCTGTATCTTTTGCTTGTGACAACAATTTTGAGTTCACCAAAAAGCAAACAAAAAGTACTACTGCAAAGGATGTTCTTTTACTAATCATGTTATTGTTTTGCAGGTACTGCTTCTAAAAAAATGGATGCATCCTTCAATCCTTCAGCGCTTGCTTTAATTGTGATAGAACCATTACTAGCATTCGCTTTTACGATAGCGATACATCTGCCATTGTATAATTTTCTTTCATTGGTTTGGTATAATTCAGTAGTAGCAATATTACCATTATCAACTGCAGCAACGAAACCGCTCCCACTGGTTGAAAACTTAATTAAATGATCCAAATTAGGGCAAGGCACACCTTTATCATCTACAACCGTTACAGTTATAAAAATCACATCATCCCAACTATTAGCCACTTTGGTTTTACTGGCAGTTAATAGAATTTTTGAAGGTTTGCCGGCGGTAAACATTTCATCAACAGCCACTTCTTTCCCATTATTTTTTCCAACTGCTTTAATTGCACCTTTTGCAAACGTTACGTCCCATGCCCTTGGCGAATCATCTTTTGGTTTTAGTTTACTACCAAGTGATGTACCATTTAAAAATAATTCTACCTCATCGCAATTACTATAAATAGCCACTTTCGCATCATCATATGTATCAAAATCAGTAGGTGTCCAATCGCTCACCCATGCACCAGCACCCATATTTTCGTACTTCCGTACAATCTTTACCATTGGTTTCTCACTCCACCAACTTTGACGTTGGTAAGCCAAAGGCCGCCAGCCATTTGAGCGGTCGATAAAGGCTTGCGCATTGGTCATAGCTGGCCAATCGGCTTCGCCTAAATAATCTATTCCTGTCCATAAAAATTGACCTGCCATAAAAGGATTATCACGCAATGCCAACCAAGCCTGCAACGTATGACCATTTTCTGTACCAATTACTTTCCATTGGGGATGTGCTTCATGTGCTGCTACCAATTCATTTTCACGGTAATTCTGACCAACTACATCCATTTGTGCGGCAAAACCACTTGTATAAACTTTAGAATTTGCTGGGCGAAATAAAGCCATTGTAACTGGACGAGAATTATCCATTTGATGTACCACATCTTGTTGTTCTTTATAACGTTGGTAGCCATCGGGATAGCTTAAATCGTCATGTATTTCATTGCCAACACTATAAATCACTATCGATGGATGATTTCTATCCCGCAAGACCATATCTCTCGTATCACGTTCCCACCAATCTTTAAAAATTAAATTATAGCCTTTTTCGCCGTTTGCTTTAGCGGCTGTCCAAGTATCAAATGTTTCATCCATTACCAAAAAACCCATCTTATCACAAAGATCTAAAAACTCTGGTGCAACAGGATTGTGAGAAGTTCTGATACTATTTACGCCTACTTGTTTCAATATTTTAAAACGTTCTTCCCATACCGCAATTGGCACTGCTGCACCAACAGCACCGCCATCGTGGTGTAAGCAAACACCTTTCATTTTTATATTCTTTCCATTTAACCAAAATCCAGTAGCGGCTTCAAATTTTGCTTCGCGAATACCAAAGGTGTTCACTGCGTCATCCACTAGTTTATCATTTACTAAAATTTTAGAAGATACGGTGTATAAATAT
>JAYWCY010000461.1:0-3496 GCA_043780175.1 Chitinophagales bacterium | reverse complement strand
GGCGATTATATTACCGCTGGTCAAATTTTAGCCATAATTAATAGTACCGAAATGGCTGGCTATGGCAACGATTACATTAATGCAGAAAGTAACCTACGTGTTGCCATTAAAACCTTAGAGAAAACCAAGGATATGTATAAAAGTGGCCTTGCTTCTTTAACTGATTCGTTAAGTGCAGAAGTTGGTTACGAGCAGGCAAAATCTGCACTAACACGTATAAATAGTGTACTTAAAATTAATGGTGGCAATGCAAAGGGGCAATATGTTATCAAAGCGCCAATTAGCGGATTTTTAGTTGAAAAATTTGTGACTAATAACATGGTAATAAGAGCAGATAATACTACTAATCTTTTTACTATATCAGATCTTAAAAATGTTTGGGTAATGGCTAATGTTTACGAATCGAATATTAGTGAAGTACACTTAGGAGATGATGTAGATGTAACCACATTATCTTATCCGGGCAAAATATTTAAAGGCAAAGTTGATAAGGTATTTAATGTGCTAGATCCTACTAATAAAGTGATGAAACTTAGGATTGTTTTACCAAATCCTACCTATAGTTTAAAGCCAGAAATGTTTGCCAACGTTACCGTTTCTAATAAAGAAAACAGGCAGGTATTATGCATCTCTTCAAAGGCATTAGTGTTTGATCATAGCCAGTATTATGTCTTAGTTTTTAACAGTAAATCGGACATTAAAATAACACCAGTTGAGATTATAAATACCGTTGGTGATAAAACGTATATCGCAAAAGGCATTAATGAGGGAGATAAAGTCATCTCTTCGCAAGCCATTTTAATTTATGATGCTTTGAACAATTAATCCGCAACTTTAAATTATCACTCAATGAATAAAGTTATAAAAGGCATCATTGCTTTTTCACTAAAAAATAAATATTTCATTTTTTTCTGTACGTTTTTGTTATTGGTTGCAGGTATCATTACGTTTAAAAATATGCCTATTGAGGCTTTCCCTGATGTTACTAATACAGAAATAAGCATCATTACACAATGGCCTGGTAGAAGTGCTGAAGAAATTGAAAAATTTGTAACAATACCGGTAGAAATTGCTATGAATCCGGTACAGAAGAAAACGAGTCTTCGTTCTACAAGCATCTTTGGTTTATCGTATGTAAAATTAATTTTTGAAGATAATGTTACCGATCAGCAGGCAAGAAATCAGGTAATGAATCTATTATCAAATGCCTCGTTACCAGACGGTATCAATCCATCCGTACAACCTCCAACAGGCCCAACAGGAGAAATTTACAGGTACACATTAAAAAGTACTTACCGAGATGCTAGAGAACTGAAAACGATGCAAGACTGGGTAATTGATAGACAAATTAGAGCAGTTCCTGGCGTTGCAGATATTGTAAGTTTTGGGGGCATGTCCAAAACCTACGAAATACGTGTAAACCCTAGTAAATTAACCACACTTGGCATTACACCACTTGATGTTTTTTCTGCCGTTGGCAAAAGCAATATTAATATTGGTGGCGATGTAATTAATGAGAATAATCAAGCTTACATTGTTAGAGGTATTGGTTTATTAAATGATATTAATGAGATTAAGAATATTATTATTACCAATGTAAATGGTATTCCAGTTTTGGTAAAAGATGTGGCCGATGTACAAATATCTAACCTGCCACGCTTAGGTTATGTTGGCAGATCGGACAACATTATTGATTCTACTGGCAAACCCCATATTACCAACGAAGATGACGTAGTTGAAGGCATTATAATTATGCGAAAAGGTGAAAATCCAACAGAGGTTGTACAGGCATTAAAAACAAAAATTGAGAAAATTAATAACTCGGTTTTACCATCCGATACTAAAATTGTTCCTTACTACGACCGTGAAGATTTAATTCATTTTGCAACCCACACAGTACTGCACAACCTAGTAGAAGGCATTTTACTAGTAACACTTTTGGTGTCGCTATTTATGTTTAACTGGCGTACTACTTTAATTGTATCAATCATTATTCCACTATCCCTATTATTTTCTTTTATCTGCCTTAGCTTAATGGGTATGTCAGCTAATTTGTTGTCGTTAGGTGCTGTAGATTTTGGGATTATTATTGATGGGGCAGTGGTAATGGTTGAAGGCTTGTTCGTTGTCTTAGATCATCAAGCAGTGGAACTTGGTATGGAACGATTTAACAAGCGAGCCAAAATGGGGCTTATTAAAAAACATGGTGCTCAATTAGGCAAGGCTATCTTTTTTGCCAAACTTATAATCATTACAGGTTTACTACCAATATTTGCGTTCCAAAAAGTCGAAGGAAAAATGTTCTCGCCTTTAGCCTACACACTAGGTTTTGCATTATTAGGCGCATTAATTACAACCTTAACATTAGTACCCGTTTTAATTAATGCGTTACTCAGAAAAAATGTTCACGAAAAACATAATCCTTTTGTACACCATTTAACAGGTGGCATGATAAAGGCTTTCACATTTACTTGGCGTAATAAAAGAGTCGCCATTGCTTTATCAGCTATTATGGTTGTTGCGGGCCTCTATTCTTTTAAATTTTTAGGTTCAGAATTTTTACCTGAATTAGATGAAGGCGCAATTTGGCTAAGAGCCCAATTACCTTATAGTGTATCTCTTGACAAATCTGTTGAAACTTCTAAACAGATAAGAGGTATGCTGATGACTTTTCCTCAAGTAAAACACTTGGTATCGCAAACCGGCCGCCCAGATGATGGTACCGATGTTGCTGGCTTTTATAACAATGAGTTAGATATTTTATTATATCCGCAAGATGAATGGCAACCAAAAATTACTAAGGAAGAATTGATTGATTCGATGAATAAGAAATTATCAGTTATTCCTGGCGTAAACCTAAACTTCTCGCAGCCCATAACCGATAATATTGAAGAAGCCGTATCAGGGGTTAAGGGTTCCATTTGTGTAAAAATAGTAGGCGATTCGCTTAACTATATGGAAAGTAAAATAACAGATGTTTACAATGTTTTACGAACAGTGAGGGGCGTTGAAGATCTAGGTATTATTAAAAATATTGGTCAGCCAGAATTAGACATAGAACTTGATCAACAAAAAATGGCGTTGTACGGAGTAGCAACAGCCGATGCCAATGCGGTAATTGAAATGGCAATTGGTGGTAAAGCAGCCACTACTTTATATGAAGGCATTAGAAAATTTGATATCCGTATCCGCTTTCCAGAAGAAGATCGTAGCTCGGAAGAGGATCTTGGAAATTTAATGGTTCCTACACAAAGTGGTTCTAAAGTACCCATTAAAGAAATTGCTACTATCACTAAAAAAATAGGTCCATGTTTAATTTTTAGAGACGCCAATGAAAGGTATGCAACAGTAAAATTCTCTATTCGTAATAGAGATATGGGTAGCACCATTGCAGAGGCTCAAAAAAAAGTTGATAAGAAGCTAAAACTAAAAAATGGCTACAGCATGGCATGGCAGGGCGATTTTGAAAACCAGCAACGAGCCACTTTAAGGTTGC
>JAYWCY010000460.1:0-3378 GCA_043780175.1 Chitinophagales bacterium | reverse complement strand
ATTTAAAATTTTTGCCACCGACTTACGTGCATTTTCAATAGCCATTCTGCTTTCTCTACCATAGCTATAAATGCTGGATGGATTACCAAAATGTGTGGTTAAATAAGGCATCATTACGTCTAAAACTTCTGGGTCTAGTGATGTGGTTGCGGCGTTATCTAAATAAATTCTCTGCTTCATAGTTGTATTGTTCTATGTTTAAGTTCTATGTTTTTGAATATTAATTCTTGTTCATTGAACCTTAAACCTTGTTTCTTATATCTGTGGTTTTAACCCTAATTCTGCACCCTTTTCTAACATAAAATTAAATGCTGCATCATAGTTGTTAGGTATCATACCATCCAAAATACCGTTACGAATAGCATCTTTAATAATACCTACTTCTCTACTAGGGTTTAGCCCAAAAGTTTGCATAATCAATTCACCAGTTACTGGTGGCTGCCAATTACGTATATGGTCGCTTTCTTCTACTGCCTGTAAGCGTTCACGTACAAGTTCGAAGTTTTGTAAATAGCGTCTTACTTTAACCTTGTTTTTGCTGGTGATATCAGCGTTACACAGCATCATCAAGGCTTCTATATCTTCACCAGCATCAAACAGCAGGCGCCTAATGGCACTATCAGTAATGTTTTCTTTGGTAAGGCTAATAGGGCGTAAATGTAACTCAACTAGCTTTTGTACAAACCGCATTTTCTCATTAAGCGGTAGCTTTAACTGCGTAAATATTTTAGGTACCATTCTGCCACCAACAACCTCGTGACCATGAAATGTAAACCCATGACCAGGCTCGAAACGTTTGGTGGCTGGCTTGGCAATATCGTGCAATAATGCGGCCCAACGAAGCCATAAGTCGTCAGTAGTTTCGCAGATATTATCTATCACCTGTAACGTATGGTAAAAATTATCTTTATGTCCTAATCCTTCTACATTTTCTGCACCATGTAAAGCCATCATTTGTGGGAAAATGATTTTCAAAAGCCCACTTTTACTGAGTAAATCCAGCCCAATAGATGGCTTTGACGCAAGCATGATTTTATTTAGTTCATCGGTAATACGTTCTTGCGATACAATCTTAATACGATGTGCATTGTCAATAATCGCTCGAAAGGTTTCTGCATGAATGGTAAAACCTAGTTGCGTTGCAAAACGAATGGCTCGCATCATACGCAAAGGATCATCACTAAAGGTTTGTAGCGGATCTAGCGGTGTTTGAATGTTCTGCAGTTCAATATCTAAAAGTCCTCCAAATGGGTCGATCAATTTGCCAAAATCTGCTTTATTTAAACTAATGGCTAATGCATTAATGGTAAAGTCACGGCGGTTTTGATCGTCTTCTAAACTACCTGGCACTACCTCTGGCTTACGACTATCATAACTGTAACTTTCTTTACGAGCACCTACAAATTCAACTTCAAAATCGTTGATTTTTATTTGTGCAGTACCAAAAGTTTTAAAGAAGGCAACAGTAGGTTTTGGGTTAAATTTTTCAGCTACTTTGTGTGCCAAAGCAATGCCATCACCCATGCATACAATGTCTGCATCTTTGGTAGGTCTGCCAATGACTTTATCACGTACAAAGCCACCAATAAGGTAGGCTTCTACGGCCAATTCGTCGGCAGCTGTAGCTATTTTTTTTAATATAAATAATTCTTTATCTGTACAAGGTATATCCACTACTCATTATATAGTTTGAAGGTGCAAATGTAAGTGAAGGGAAGGATAAGGATAATAGGAACGCTGAAGACACAGATTATTTAGGATGAGCGCTGATTTTGATAAATAGGTATTATTTACTTGAAATCTTCTCAAATCAGTGTTGTTAGTGTTCCAATCCTATTAATAATTGCTCATTCCTAATCATATTGGCACAGTTATAATGACCTAATGGGCAAGTCTTTTTACCGTGAATACCACATGGTCGGCACGGTAATTTTTCCTCTACCTCAACAATAAAACGGTTATCGCTTAAAGGGCCGTAGCCAAAACTTGGTAATGTGCTACAATAAATGGCGGTGGTAGGTGCGTTTACGGCCGAGGCAAAATGCATTGGGGCAGAATCGTTTACATAATTCATTACTGCATCTTGCTGCAAGGCGGCAGATTGTAAAAACTGTAATTCACCTGCTAGGTTGGTAATATTTGGATGTGTAACTGCTTCTTGAATGGCATCGCAAGCTTGCTTGTCACTTGGCGCACCAATTAGGTATATATTGTATACAATTGGTAAAGTATTAATAAACGACACCCACTTTTCTGCAGGAAATTGCTTGGTAAACCATACCGATGTTGGGGCAATTACAATGTAAGGCTGCTGTTTATATGCTTCTACACTTTCATAATCTGTTTTGGAAGGATAGAGCTTTGGCCTGCTAAAAGTGTCATCAGTAAAAGATGCAATCAAAGAATGATTACGTTCTACTTCATGAATCGAATTAGCAATATTGCTACTAAAATGGTGTTGTATTTTTTTGGTAAATAAGAAGCTGAAAGGGTTTTTATCAAAACCAATTGTGAGTTTGGCATTAGAAAAAGCCATTAAAAAACCAGTCGCTGCAAAGCGTTGTACATTAATCACTACATCGTAATTTTTACTGCGAATTTGCCGAAAGGTTTGTAGTAAATGTTTGTATTTATTGGTTTTTTTTTGCCAAACCAATACTTTGTTGATATAAGGATGGTTGGTAAATAAAGCCTCATTGCCATTACGAACCAAAATATCAATCTGTGCATCAGGGTAGCAACTGTGCAGTTTTTCAAGCAAGCCTGTAGCCAAAACCACATCACCAATAAACGCAGTTTGTATAACTAAGAATGTCTGCATCTTGCAAATTTATTGGCTAAGTCTGTTTAAAAGTAATAGTCGTGGCTACAAGTTATTCTTACGCTACTTTGTGAATACTAATTTTATGCACGTATAATATCTATTATGCCATCATTAGCCCATTTTATAATAGCAGAAGGTGCTTTGGGTGCATTATCATCTTGACGAAATTTAACCACATAATCAACACCAGCAATAATTGATTGCGTAATATCTTTAAAAAATTGTGGGGCAGGTTGACCACTAATATTGGCAGACGTGCTAACAATTGGCTTTTTAAAGCGTTTTAATAAATGCTTACAAAACTCATCGTTGCAAATACGAACAGCCAAACTTCCATCCGGCGAAATAATATTATCTGCTACACCAATAGCACCTTGATAGATAACAGTGGTGGGCTTTTCAACTGTTTTTAAGTAATTAAATACTTCCAGGTCAAGTTGAGAAATATATTGCATCACATCACGTTCTGTAGCTACCAACACAATCATTTTATTGGTTTCTACACGTTGTTTTAGGGCATAAATTTTTGCAATGGCTGCTGCATTAGTGGCATC
>JAYWCY010000459.1:0-2583 GCA_043780175.1 Chitinophagales bacterium | reverse complement strand
GCTATGCCGTATGCACAGCAGCATTTTCCTTTTGAAAATAAAGAATTATTCTCGCAAAACTACCCAGCAGATTTTATTGCCGAAGGTGTTGATCAAACTCGTGGTTGGTTTTATACCCTTCATGCAATTGGTAGTTTGATTAAAGAAAGTGTGATTGAAGAATTGGAAAAGGCAGGCTTGCCAACAGATAAAGTAGATGGTAGAGCATACAAAACGGTTGTTTCAAACGGTTTAGTGCTAGATAAGAATGGCGTTAAAATGAGCAAACGCTTGGGTAATATTGTCAATCCATTTGAAACCATTGAAAAATATGGTGCAGATGCAACCCGTTGGTACTTAATTACCAATGCTAGCCCTTGGGACAATTTGAAGTTTGATATCAACGGTATTCAAGAAGTTCAGCGTAAATTCTTTGGTACATTGTATAATACGTACCAATTTTTTGTATTATATGCGAATGTAGACGGTTTTGCATTTAAAGAAGCGTATATCCCTTTGGCAGACCGCCCAGAAATTGATCGTTGGATTTTATCTTCTTTAAATACATTAATAAAAAATGTAACTGATGCCATGAACGATTACGAGCCCACACAGGCTGGTCGTTTAATGGAAGAATTTGTAGACGAACATTTAAGTAATTGGTATGTGCGTTTGTGCCGTCGCAGATTCTGGAAAGGTGAGTATGAAGCCGATAAAATATCTGCATACCAAACTTTGTATGAGTGTTTAGAAACCTTAACGCGATTAATGGCACCAATTTCGCCGTTTTTCAGCGATGCAGTATTTAATAACTTAAATGCGGTTTCTAGAAGATTTACGGTAGAAAGTGTACACCATGTATTGTATCCTATATATAACAAAGAAGTGATAGATGCGGCTTTAGAAGAGCGTATGCAACTAGCACAAGATGTTTGTTCCTTGGTATTATCGCTTCGCAAAAAAGTGAATATTAAAGTGCGTCAACCGTTACAAAAGGTATTGATTCCTGTTTTGAATTCTACCATGCAGCAGCAATTACAAAAAATTGAGGATTTAATTAAAGCAGAAGTAAATGTTAAAGAATTAGCGTATATTACTGAAACAGAAGGCATTATTAAGAAGAAAATAAAAGCTAATTTTAAAACATTAGGTGCTAAATTGGGTGCCAATATGAAGGCTGCAGCTGCTGCAATTGCAGGATTCAGTCAGCATCAAATTTCAGAAATAGAGCAAAATGGAACTATCGAATTAGAAATTTCTGATTTTAAATTTCAAATTGTTGCAGCCGATGTTGATATTACTGCAGAAGATATACCAGGTTGGAGCGTTGCCAGTAAAGGCAATTTGACGGTTGCATTGGATATTACTATTTCTGAAGCACTGCAAAACGAAGGAAATGCACGGGAGTTAGTAAACCGTGTACAAAATATTAGAAAAGAAAGTGGTTTTGATTTGACAGACCGTATATTCGTACAAATACTTGACAATACTGCATTATCGCCAAGTATCAAACAATTTAACGATTACATTTGTCGCGAAATTTTGGCAGAAAATATCAGTTGGGTGCCTAATATGCAGCACGGCATTGAAATTGAAGTAAATGAACAGATGCTAAAAATAAGCGTAACGAAAAAAGGATAAAAGCTATGGCTATTAGAAAACCGGCTCCTAAAAAAAATGCAAAAGTGTTAAAGTCAGCGCAAAAATCTGCTGCTATATCAACCGCTAAGGTGGTTGTTAAAACACCAGCCAAAAAAGTTGTACCAGCTAAAGTAGTTGTAAAACCACCAGCTAAAAAAGCAATAACGGTATTAGCAAAAAAGGTGGTAAAGCCAGTAGCAAAAGCGCCAGCAAAAAATGTGGCTGACAAAAAACCTGTAGTGCAAATGGCTACTAAAAAAGTAGTGACACCTGCAAAACCTGTCGCAAAAAAAACAGCAAAGTCAGTTGCAAAAGTGTTACCTAAAGCAGTGGTAAAAAAAACGGTATCTAAAAAGCAAGTTACAAAATCAGTAGCTAAGGTAGCGATACCCGTAAAAAAAGTAGTTACACCAATAAAACCGGTCGCTAAAGTGGTTGAAAAACCAATAGTAGCACCAACAAAAAAGATGGCAAAAGCAAAATTACCAGAAGTTCCAGCAACACCGGCTAAAGCCGTTAAAAAGGCTTTAGAGCCTATTAAAGATGTAAAAGTTGGAAAAATAAATACAAAAACAAGTGTTCCTTATAATCCAGTTTACACACCAATGGAAAAAAGAACAAATACGCCAACGCATTCAAGCAATCCCCTTGTAAAGTATAGTGACTCAGATTTAAATGAGTTTCGTGAATTAATTAACAAAAAAATGGATACCGCTAAAAAAGAGCTAGTGTATCTGCAAGGTTTAATTACACGTAAAGATGAAGGTGGTGGTAATGATGAAGCCCGCTACATGACTATGGAAGATGGTAGTATGAGTATGGAGCGTGAACAGCTAAGCCAAATGGCTGGGCGTCAAATTACGTATATTGACCATCTAGAAAAAGCAATTATGCGTATTGAAAACAAAACATATGGTGTTTGCCGCGTAACTGGTAAACTAATTGACAAAGCCCGTTTAAGAG
>JAYWCY010000458.1:0-2142 GCA_043780175.1 Chitinophagales bacterium | reverse complement strand
TGAAAACTATAAACAGCAAAGGACTTGAAGTTTGCGCTACTCTAGGAATGGTAACCGAAGATCAGGCAAAACGATTAGCAGAAGCAGGTTTGTATGCTTACAATCATAACTTAGACACATCAGAAGAAAATTATAACAACATTATTTCTACACGTAATTACGACGACCGTTTAAATACAATTAAAAATGTCCGTAAGGCTGGATTAACAGTTTGCTCGGGTGGAATTATTGGCATGGGTGAAACTATTGCAGATAGAGTAGGGATGTTGTACACTTTAAGTTTATTACGTCCGCAACCGGAATCTGTTCCTATTAATGCATTGGTAGCTATAAAGGGTACACCGCTAGAAAATAATGCAAAAGTGGTGGTTTGGGATATGATTCGTATGATAGCAACTGCACGTATTGTAATGCCTAAAACTATGGTGCGTTTAAGTGCTGGTAGAACCGATATGAGTATTACAGAACAAGCGATGTGCTTTATGGCTGGAGCCAATTCTATTTTTGCTGGCGATAAATTATTAACAACACCAAACCCAAGTTTTGATGAGGATAACGCCATGTTTGCATTACTTGGCTTAAAAGCACGTAAAGCGTTTAAGGAAGAAAAACAATACCTAAGTGAAATGGTAGAAGCTTAATTTTTTTAATATAATAAATATTTGATTGCCATTGAGTTTTCAATGGCAATTTTTTTGTCTTTTATTAATGCTAGTAGCTACAGTACAAGTGTCCGCCTCAAGCGGAACGAAGAAAAATAGAATTACTACTGCTTGTTAACAATAAATTTCATTTACTTCATGTGATTTACCAATTTGGTGCAGTATCTATGTGCTTATGAGATGGACGTTCTTAAAAAACAGACTGCCAAATTTTCCCTTTTTTACACGTGGCAAAAAAATTGACCATTACAAACCACAATCGAAAATTATGGAAGAAAAAGATATTACTACACAGAACGACACAATTAACGACACATTTAATTTTAATGCTGACGAAAGTGCAGGTGGTTTCACGCATTTAAACGAACCTGTTGAAGAGGAGAATCAGTTGGAAAAGTTACAGGATGAAATTCAAGAGCAAAAAGACAAATATTTACGTTTAATGGCAGAGTTTGACAATTTTCGTCGTAGAACTGCCAAAGAAAGATTGGATTTAATTCAAACTGCTGGTAAAGATGTATTGGTGAGTTTACTAGATGTATTAGACGATTGCGATCGTGCTGAAAAACAGTTGCAAACTAGCGATAATATTGAGCTTCAGAAAGAAGGCGTACAATTGGTTTTTAATAAAATTCGTAACACATTGCAAGCAAAAGGTGTGAAGGTGATGGAAAGCATTAATACAGATTTTGATGTAGAAAAGCATGAAGCCATTACTGAAATTGATGCGCCAACAGCAAAACAAAAAGGTAAAGTATTGGATGAGGTGATGAAGGGTTACTACTTAAACGATAAAATTATTCGTTTTGCAAAAGTAGTTGTAGGAAAGTAAATTAGTTAATTAGCAGATTATCACATTATGTCGAAAAGAGATTTTTACGAAATATTAGGCGTAAGCAAAAGTGCTTCGGCGGATGAAATTAAAAAAGCATACCGTAAAACGGCTATGCAGTTTCACCCTGATAGAAACCCTGGCGATAAAGCTGCAGAGGATAAATTTAAAGAAGCCGCAGAAGCCTACGAAATATTAAGCGATGCCGATAAAAAAGCTAAGTATGACCGTTTTGGTCACCAAGCTTTTGGTTCAGGTATGGGTGGTGCCGGTAGCAGAGGCGGTGCTTCAAATATGGATGATATATTTAGTCAGTTTGGAGATATTTTTGGCGATGAAGGCGGGTTTGGAAACTTTTTTGGCGGTGGTGGTAGAAGTAGAGGCGGCGGCAGTAGCAGAGCAAGAGGCCAACGTGGTAGCAACTTACGTATAAAAATGAAGTTAACTTTTGAAGAAATAGCAAAAGGCGTTACCAAAAATGTAAAGGTAAAAAAGAACGTAGCCTGTAATACTTGCGCTGGTAGTGGTGCAAAGGATAAAAATAGTGTACAAAATTGCCACACTTGTGGCGGTAGTGGTCAAGTAAAACGTGTAACCAATACGTTTCTAGGGCAAATGCAAACCGTAACTACTTGCCCTACCTGTAAT
>JAYWCY010000457.1:0-2788 GCA_043780175.1 Chitinophagales bacterium | reverse complement strand
GCTGGTAAATTCATGTCTATATGTATGCGCTACGCAAATGATACCATGGAAGCCGAAGATATGTTGCAAGAAGGCTTTGTGCGCATCTTTAAACACATGCATCAATTTAAGTTTGAAGGCTCGTTTGAAGGTTGGATGCGGCGCATAGTGGTGAATGTGGCCCTAAAACATTTACAAAAAAAACGGATACATTTTTCTGAAATAAAAGATGATAGTAATAACGATCCACAATTAGCGTCTTATGCCTACAGTAGTTTGGGGCAAGAAGAATTGATGAAATTGATTAATGAATTGCCGGATGGTTATAGAATGGTTTTTAACTTAAACGTGATAGAAGGTTACAGCCACGAAGAAATTGCCCAAATGCTAAACATACAAGCAAGCACCAGTAGAAGCCAATTGGTAAAAGCCAGAAAAATGTTACAAAGCCAAATTTTACAACTAGAAAAAATTGCAGTGTAATGCAGAATGATATAAATTTTGACAACTATGTGAAGGATATGCTTCACAACCACTCGAGTGCCGTGCCCAACGGTCTGTGGGATAAAATTGTGGCAGAAAAAGATACCAAAAAGCCATTGGCATTTTGGTGGACAGATAAGCGGTGGTACATGCTGGCAGCAGCCTGCCTAATACTCATTTGTGGCACTTGCTTACTGATACGCAATAAAAATAATTCAGATGTGGCGGCAACACATAGTACTATGCCACAAGAAAAAATAAATAATACGCCTTTAAATACTGAAAAAATACCCACTATAGATCATAACAATACATTTAATAAAAATAACATATCAAACATCAACTCAGATAATAATTTGGATGCATTAAAAAATTATAGCGATTTAAATAGCAATTCAATTGCTACAACAAAATCATTGCAGCCATTTAGCAGTACCACAAAAAATAATCTTGTAAAAACTAAAGCTGATCAAATTAGTAATAATGGTATCTCATTTAGCAATCAAAATAAACAAGACTTGTCTTTAAATGCTAATAACAACCAATTATTGCAAGGTACAAACGATAATTTTACTAACAGCTTTTTAAAAGCAAATACGGTATCATTAAGTAAGCTATTTAATTATAATACAAAAGACATTTTGTCTTTAAAACTTACCAATCAAAATAGAATTTTTGGTTTAGATTGCCCTAATACAAAACCATCAACTTGGTATTTAGAAGCCTATGGCTCTGCAGATTATACCATGAAAAATATATTTGCTTATGGCGTTAGTAATAGCTATTTACAACGTATAGATAGTACTACAAAAATGAATGGTGGTTTTACATTTGGTGTAAGGGTAAGCAAAACTATCAGCGATAATTTCTTACTTAAATCTGGTTTACAATACACACAACGCAACGAGCAGTTTATTAGTAAGTCAGATAGTATTATTACTAATACCAGCGTGGTTACGATACGCAACATTGTGCGTGGCGGTGGCCTTAGCGATACCACTGTGAGAGATACATCTACCCTACAACAAATTGGCTACAGAAAACGTGTGACAAATAACCATTACAAAAGCCTAGAAATACCATTGTTATTAAGTTATGAACGTGGTAATGATCAATGGCGATTTGCAATTAATGGTGGCATTATCGCCAATTTAGCTTCTTGGTATAATGGAGAAACTTTAGATACTTCCTACCAATTAGTACCGCTAAGTGCTAAAAGAACGAATGGTTTTTATAAAAGTAATCTTAACCTTAGTTTATATGCAGGTATAAGCATTATGCGTAGATTAAGTGATAAAATGGAGGCTTTTGCAGAACCATATTTTAGATATGGCATTTCTAATACCAATACCTCTTCAGCTGGCTATAGCCAACGTTTTAATGCAGTAGGGTTATCACTTGGCATTAGGTACAAACTAAATAATAAAGGCAGCAACCTTAGCAATTAAAGCATCTTAGTTTTATGAAACAAGTTTCTACATATTTCTTATTGGCAATGATGGGTATTGCAAGTTTTACAGCTTGCACCAAAGCGGTTTCAGAGGATTTTATATCATATCAAAACAATCCGTTAAACGATACTGCTTGGACAAACAATGGTTATAATGCAGCAGCTTTGAATAGTATTATTTTTCCAGAAATAACAAGAAATACAACGGTTGTGGACAGTTTTAATTGCTTTACAGATAGTAAATTATCTTTTGGCGATAGTATCATTGTTTCATTTCCCGCCAATGCTTTTAGTACGCTCAATGGCGCACCAATTACAAGTGGTAATAGTAAAGTAAAAGCAGAAATAACTGTTTTAAAAAAGAGAGGTGATTTTATAAAATACGGTGCACCAACTACCAATATTTTTTCTTTATTAGAAGCCGGTAATTATTGCGATGTAAAACTTACAAGAGATGGACAAGAAATCATGCTTTCTGCTGGCAGTCAGGCAACAATTAAAATAAAAGATAGCACTGCGAGTACTAATATGAAGTTTTTTTCTGGCAATATCGTTAAATATAATAAGGACACCCTTCTTTCATGGTCGCCATCTACCAATGGAAAAATTAACCTCTGGCTAGATAATAGTGCTCCTTATTCTAGCAAAATTTTTGGCTATCAATTTACTACCAACACAATTAGATGGTTTGGAGCTGCCAGCTTTGCTGATAGTAGCCTTGCTAAAACTAGGCTTAATGTAATTTTACCTTCAAATTATACCAATAAAAATACAATTGTTTTTACGGCGCTAAAAATGCAAAAAACAGTTATCAGCTTACTAAACGACCCAACTACGAAAACATTTTTCACTTACAATATACCACTGAATGCCGAA
>JAYWCY010000456.1:0-3154 GCA_043780175.1 Chitinophagales bacterium | reverse complement strand
GGTACTATCTCTGATTTTACACTTAAAAATTTCTTTATCCGTTCTGGTGTTACTACCAATATTGCTGGCGATTTAGCCATGAAAGGTTTGCCAAATATTGACAAAACAGTTATTAATTTTAACAACGGTTCTATCAAAACCAATAATGTTGATTTGGGCATTATTATACCTGCTTTGCGTAAAATGAACAACCCAAATATTGCAGCTTTAGGCGATATATTATTCCGTGGCAACTTTAACGGCACAGTTAGCAACTTTAAAACTGTGGGTGTTGTAAGTACAAATATTGGTGCAGTTGATGCAGATATTACCATGAAATTTCCAAAACGTGGCGAGCCATCTTACGTTGGTACACTAATAACCAATCGTTTTAATTTGGGTAAGTTTATGAATAGTTCGACTTTGGGTTTAGTGAATTTTACTGGTAAAATTGATGGTTCTAGTTTTGATTTAGCAGAAATGAAATCCTCGTTGGATGGTAAATTTAGTCTGTTAGAATTCAATGGTTATTCTTACACAAACATCACCACAAACGGTACTTTTTTAAAGAAATATTTTAATGGTGAACTTAAAATTGATGACCCAAATGTTGATTTTACCAGCACTATTGAAGTAGATTTTAGCCAGTCAAAACCAAGTATCAATATCTTGGGTGATTTAGTAAAAAGCAACCTTCAAAATATTAAACTAACCAACGATAAATACGAATTAACTGGCTTATTCGATTTGAATTTTGTGGGCTTAAATATTGATGAATTTGATGGTACGGCCAAGATATTAAATGCCAATTTAACCCATGTAAATGACAAGCTAAGTTTCGATTCTTTAGTGGTTACGGCACATGATTCAGATGGCGTACGAACCCTAACTGCTAACAGCAACGAATTTGCAGCTTCGGTTAGTGGGCGGCAGTATAAATTGCTTGATTTACCAGTGGCTTTTCAAACGTATTTAAACCATTATTATCCGGCTTATTTTAGTGCACCAGTTGAAATGTTGAAAGACCAAGATTTTGCTGTAACCTTTACTACTAAAGACTTTGATAGCTATGCAAAAATTATTGATACACGCTTGTCTGGTATGGATTATGCTAGCTTAACAGGTACGATTAATACACAAAAAAATCAGTTTACAATATTGGCTTCTGTGCCTAATTTGTCGTACGGTAAATACCATGTAACCGATGCCTTTTTTAAAGGCGAAGGCACACTAGATACGTTACAATTAAATGGTGACGTTGCCAATATAAGAATAGGCGATAGTTTAAGTTTCCCTAACTCTACCATTGCCATTCAATCGAGTAACAATCACTCTATTGTAAGCATACAAACCAAGGCCTCAAACACCATTAACGAGGCCAATTTAAATGCAGATTTATATACATTAGAAGATGGTGTACGTGTAAATTTTAGACCATCAGCCTTTGTACTAAATAATAAAAAATGGGATTTAGAAAAGCAAGGTGAAATAGTGATTAGAAAGAATTTTGTAAGTGCAGAAAATGTGAAGTTTTCACAAGGCTTTCAAGAGATAAAAGTAGAAACCGAAATAAGTTCCGAAAGTAATACCAACGATTTAGTAATACGTTTAAAAAATGTTATTTTAGGCGATTTAACTTCTTTGGTAATGAAGGATCCACGATTAGAAGGTATTGCATCAGGTGAATTACGATTGAACGATTTTTATGGCGATTTTTCTGCAACAGCTAATCTTAAAGCTGAGCAATTTAGATTTAATAATGATAGTATTGGCTTAGTAACAGTAAAAAGCAGTTACGATAATAAAACTGGTAAAATTCCATTCAGTATACAATCTAATAATCAGGATTATAAATTTAACACTGATGGCTTTTACAATTTAAAAGATAGTACTGGTAATTCATTGTACGTAAATACTGACCTTACCGACACTAAAATTGACATTGTACAGCGTTTTATTGGGGATATTTTTTCTGACCTAAAAGGTAAAGCAACGGGTAAATTAATCGTAAGTGGCAATCCTTCAAAACCCGAATTATCTGGTAAAGTAAAGCTACGTAATGGCGGTTTAAAAGTAAATTTTACACAAGTTTACTATGATTTAGATAGCACTACCATTAATTTTCAACCCGATGGGATTGACTTTGGCGAGTTTACCATAAGAGATAAATATAAAAATTCCGCTAGATTAAAGGGCAAACTGTACGAGAAGAACTTCAAAGACATGGCTTTTGATTTTGATATGGTAACTGATAAGTTACTGCTAATAGATACCAAACAAAGAGACAATAAGCAGTTTTACGGTAAAGCTATTGGCAAAGCCAGTCTCAGCTTAAAAGGGCCAGAATATGCAGCAAGAATGAGCATCGTTGCAGAATCTAACGATAGTTCACATATTTACATACCAAGTAGCGTAAGTAAGCAAAGTGGTGAAGCCGATTTTATTGTATTTAAGCAGTATGGTACAGAGTTAAGCGCAGAAGATAAAAGAAGTAATTTCGACCTTACTGTAGATCTAGATATTACTGCCAATACTAAAGTGGATATTGATGTTATTTTAGATGATCTAACTGGTGATGTAGTAAAAGCTAGGGGCAATGGTAGGCTACGCATTTTAGCAGGTACTACAGTGCCATTAACTATTAAAGGGCGTTATAATATTGACTTTGGTAATTACGATTTTAACTTCCAATCATTTATTCGTAAGCCTTTTGATATGTTAGATGCAGATAACTATATAGAATGGAACGGAGATCCCTACAACGCTGATGTGCATATAGATGCGGTCTACCGTGCAGAGCGTGTAAGTGTGTCAGATTTATTGTCAAACCAACAAGTTGCGAATGTGAGTAGTGCTACCAAATCTTACAGAGGTGATGTGTATGTAATTGCACATTTAAAAGATAAATTAACCAAACCAACCATCACGTTTAGCCTTGATTTTCCTCCAAGTAGCCCCATAAAAAATGACCCATATTTTAACGAATTTATAAGTCGTATAGAATCTAACCAAAGCGAAATGCTATCGCAGGTTACATCTTTAATTGTGTTTGGGTCATTTGCACCTTATGGACAAGGTTTATTTGCCGGTAATAGTGGTTCTATTAACAACTTTGGCGCATCTACATTGTCAGGTGCTATAAGCAAGCAGCTAAACAAAGTGGTATCTAATTTGG
>JAYWCY010000455.1:0-7089 GCA_043780175.1 Chitinophagales bacterium | reverse complement strand
TAGTAAGGCCAGGTACGATGAACTATTAACAATGAACAATGAACCGGATATATTTCGATAATGCCGCCACCACATCGCTTGATCCCCATGTGCTGGATGCAATGATGCCTTATCTCACTGAAAAATTTGGCAATCCTTCATCTATTTATTCTTATGGCAGGGAAACAAGAATGGCAATTGAGAATGCAAGAAAAACGGTTGCTAAAATTTTAAATGCACATCCTGCTGAAATATTCTTCACCTCGGGTGGTACCGAAAGTAGCAATACCGCCATTACAGGTGCAGTGCGCTTTTTAGGTTGCAAGCACATCATTTCATCGGTAATAGAACACCACGCAACTACACATACTGTAGAACATTTACGAAAGACAGGCGAAGCCAAATTAAGCTATGTGAATGTATTACCAGATGGCCATATAGACCTTGAAGATCTGGAGCGTTTATTAGCTGCAAGTGAAGAAAAATGTTTAGTAACATTAATGCATGCTAATAACGAAATTGGCAATATGATAGACCTTCATACGGTAGGTAATATTTGCAAGCAATACCATGCTATTTTTCATAGCGATACTGTGCAAACAGTTGGGCATTTCCCATTTGACTTACGTAATACACCTGTACATTTTATTACTGGTGCAGGGCATAAATTTCACGGACCAAAAGGTGCAGGCATGTTGTACATTAATGAGAATGTGAAAATTGAACCCTTTGTATTTGGTGGTTCACAAGAGCGAAACATGCGTGCCGGTACCGAAAATCTGTATGGTATAGTTGGCTTCGCAAAAGCACTTGAAATAGCAGCAACACACTATGAAGCAGAAAGCATTTATATCAAAGATTTGAAGGAATACATGATGGAAGCATTGCAAAAAAACATTCCAGAAGTAGGTTTTAATGGCGATCCATTGGGCAACAGTTTATACGCAGTATTAAGCGTGAGCTTACCCAAAACCGAAATGAGTGAAATGCTATTATTTAATTTGGATATCAATGGTATTTGTGCCAGTGGCGGTAGCGCTTGTACTAGTGGTGCAGACCAAGGCTCGCACGTAATTCGTGCCATTAATAACGACCCTAACAGAGTCACCATCCGTTTTTCGTTTAGCAAGCACAATACCACCGAAGAGATTGACACAGTGGTAGAACAATTGAAGAAGATGATGTAACTGTTCGCTAAAAATGCTATATCGAAAGCCCAGCATATGTTGGGCTTTTATTTTACAGATCCGAATTATTTAAAAATGGAATAAGTCTATAAATTTAACCAAACTATCAACTTAGCTTGCGTTTAAAATATAACATTATGAAAAAGAATATGGGTTTAATTGACAGAGGTATTCGTATAGTAATAGCTGTAATTTTTGCAATATTATTTGTTACAGGTGTTGTAGCTAGTACATTTGGCATTATTTTATTACTGATAGGTGGTATATTTATAACCACTAGCGTGGTAAGTTTTTGCCCATTTTATGCATTAATTGGTATTAACACTTGTTCAATAAAAAAATAAAAAGCATGTCGATTAAAAATCTTCCACTTTCCATCGTTATCAGTCTGTTAATATCTGCTAGTTGTAATAGCCAAACCAGTACCAATGTAAATATTGCCAATTTTGAGCAAGCGATTGTTAAAGTTAATACGCAGCTATTAGATGTTCGTACACCAGCCGAATACCAATCTGGCCATTTAAAAAATGCACTTTTAGCAGACTGGAACGACAATGCTGAATTTAAAAAACGCACCAGTGCTTTAGATAAAAACAAGCCTATTTATACATACTGTTTAAGCGGTGTGCGAAGTGCTGCAGCTACGCAATGGCTAATAGCGCAAGGCTTTACAGCATACAATCTTACTGGCGGTATAAATGCCTGGAAAAAAGCTAATAAACCAGTAGAGCAAGCCAACGCAGTAAGGCAAATAAGTTTAGCAGAATATCAAGCCATGATTCCAAATAACAAAACGGTACTGGTAGATATTAGTGCTATTTGGTGCCCACCTTGCAAAGTAATGGCACCAATTGTAGATGCATTAGCAACTGCTAATCCTACCAAAATGGTATTGGTAAAAGTAGATGGAGGCGAGCAAACAGAACTCTGTAAGGCATTGAATATAAATGCTTTCCCTACGTTAATTATTTACAAGCAAGGCAAAGTTGTTTGGCAAAAAGAAGGCCTTGTAAGTGCAAAAGATATTGCAAGTCAATTGTAAAACAAGCATAACGTGTGGAATTGTTAATATTTTTCGAAATAGTAATTACTAGAATGGCTCTATTTAATTATAGATGTTCTGGTTCAGCTGGCTCTTTTATACCTATTAAGAAATCTAACATTACGACTAACAATATTAGTTATGAAGAAGTGATTAATAACAAATAAATACAGCTATGACATTCAATGAAATGATACAATCTGATAAGCCAGTTTTGGTTGATTTTTTTGCAGAATGGTGTGGCCCTTGCAAAACCATGGCACCAATTTTAAAAGATGTTAAACAAGCTATTGGTGATACTGCTTCTATTATTAAAATAGATATAGATAAAAATCCACAGGCAGCAAACGCCTACCAAGTTCAAAGTGTACCTACCCTAATATTATTTAAAAATGGCAAGTCATTGTGGCGCCAAAGCGGTCTGGTATCTAAAAACAACCTAGTTAGCATTATTCAACAACATACTATATGATATACTAAATGAACTTCTTAAAACAACTATTTGGCCATAGTATTACTACTAACCTTACAGAACTCATAAGCAATGGCGCATTTTTAGTAGATGTTAGAACTGTTGGCGAATTTGCTGGTGGTAGTGTTAAAGGCGCTGATAATATTCCTTTAGATACGTTGAGCAATCAATTAGCAAAGTTTAAAAACAAGCCGCATATTATTATATTTTGCCAAAGCGGTATGCGTAGTAGTCAAGCGGCATCTATCTTAAAACAAAGTGGCTTTACAAATATTACAAATGGTGGCTCTTGGAAAAGTGTGAGCCAATATGTAAAATAGAATCAACAAAACAAAATCCCCAATTAAAGTATCTTTAAATAACAATTATTTGACGGTGCATTTTTTGTATTTGGTAAGATATAAATAAAATTATTTTAAAGAAGACTTGTTATTAAACCATAAAACTACATTTGCGTCGAAGTTTTAAATAATGACTAAAAAAAAACAGAACATAGCTATGCTTTTTAGCAAAACACCAACGATGTTGTTGTATATATGTTTTTTTCTTGTTCAATTTTCATCTTATTACAACTATGTAACACAATCCACTGTTTCGTCTTTTTCAACCAACACACCAATAACAGCCAATAATAAAACGGCTATATCTAAGGCAGATAAAAATGAGGATAGGAAGGTAAATATTCGTTTAAACAAACGTTTCGCACCATCACCAATACTTTATTGTGAACCTAATTTTACACTTACGCTGGTATCATATACTACCATAAAAAAGTGTGTAATAGCTTATGTACCACCCTTTATACCTTCTTCCCATTTACGAATTAAAGTGTTACGTGGTCCACCTAATGTTGTTGCATAATATTTTTTTAAACAACATTCCTTCAATTTAAATATTTCATATGGCTACTTTCTTTGCGAGAAAGTGTTGTGGTGTAATGCTTATTTTACTATTAGCACCAACTGTCTTTTTACTGGCACAGCAGCATTTGTCTTTACAAAATCTTATAGACGCTTCTAGAGCTAATTTTCCCGTTCTAAAACAAAAATTATCCCTTATTAATGCCAATAAAGCAGCTATCGCCGATATTAAACATTCGTTTTTGCCACAACTCAAATTTAGTGAGCAGTTAAATATTGGTTCTGATAATTCCTTAGCAGGCAGCTATTTACCACTTGCCGCTACGCCATCCACTTCTGGGGGTGTTAGAAGTGACAATAATTTTCAACCAGCAACTGGTAATATAGCCGTATTGTATAGCGATTATGAACTCGCTAATTTTGGACTCAACAGTGCCAGATTAAGTAACGCTCAGACATATGTTAATCTTAGTGAAGCTGATTTACAAAAAGAAGCCTATTTATTGGATGTAAATATCGCAAGATTATACCTAAATATTCAAAAAGGGCAATACAGACTTAAGGCTGATGCGCAAAACATTGAGCGGTATCAAAGCATCTTTAATGTCATTCGGGCATTAACATTAAGTGGTTTAAAAGCTGGTTCTGATTCGTCTTTAGCAAAGGCAGAATTATCTAAGACACGTATCAGCTACAATCAAACTCTTGGTAGTATCAACCAATTAAAGCAGCAACTAGCTTATCTTACAGGCATTTCAGCTACTAACTTCACCATTGATACATTGGCAAATAATCCGCTGATTAGCCAGCCAATTATATCTAGTTTTATAGTTGATACAGTCAATAATCCGTTTATAGATTATTATGCAAAAAAGAAAGCTATTTTCTTATCCAACGATCTACTCATCAAGAAGAGTTACTTACCTAAAATAGTATTAGCAGGTAGTACTTGGATGCGAGGTTCTAGTATTCAATATAATGATAATTACAAATCATTGGTAACTGGTTTGGGCTATCAACGCTTTAATTATACAGTAGGCGTAGCATTCACATACTCACTTTTCAATGGTATTTATAAGAAAGATAAGTTGGCTATTAATCGCTATCAAACAGAAGCGACAGATTTTGAATTACAACAACAAAAATTAGCATTAAACGCATCTTCCTTACAAGCAGACAATGCATTGCAAACCACGCAAGCCAACTTACTAGAACTACCTATACAGTTGCAATCTGCCCAAGATACTTATCAACAAAAACTAGCGCAGTACAAAGCTGGTATTATTTCCTTGATAGACTTAACCAATGCTTCTTTTGTACTCTATCGTTCTCAAACAGACTATATAGAAACCATAAGTGATTGGTATTTAGCACAACTAGACAAAGCCGCAGCTACAGGCAACTTGAATCAATTTATTCAAACAATTAAATAATATTTATGGTACGCACAGCATTGCAACGCCCCATCACCATTTTGGTGATGTTTATAGGCTTGTTGTTATTTTCGGTGATGGCTATACGAACCATACCGATTGATATTTTCCCCAAATTAAATTCACCAACCATTTATGTGATTGAACAATATGGTGGTATGAGTGCTAAGCAAATGGAAGGCTTTTTTAGTACACGTATGCAAGATCAATTTTTGTATGTAAATGGTATTAAAAACATTGAAAGTAAGAATATTCAAGGCCTATCATTAGTAAAATTGAGCTTTTACGAAAGTACCGATATGGCTGAAGCAACGGCTCAAGTAGCACTACAATCAAACAGGATGTTGGCTTTTTTTCCGCCGGGTTCTTTGCCACCAACAGTTATTCGTTTTGATGCATCGTCATTACCAGTTGGCGAGTTGGTATTTAGTAGTCAAACAAAATCTTTAGAAGAAATGTTTGACTTAGCATTAACAAGAGTGCGGCCTTTATTTGCAACTGTTCCAGGGCTTTCGGCGGCGCCAGCTTTTGGATCTAATGCTAGAACAGTGTTAATTAATGTAGATCCAAAAAAGCTCAGTACATACAACCTTTCAGCTGATGAAGTGGTGGATGCTATTGCAAAAAATAATGCTATTACACCCTCGGGTAATTTGAGAGTTGATAGCACCATGTTTGTTACATCTGTTAACTCGCTAGAAGATAAAGTACAGCAATTTGAAAATATTCCAATTAAGAGCAATGGCGCTACGTCAGTATTTATAAGCGATGTAGCAAAAGTGGCTGACGCTGCAGACGTTACGGTAGACTATGCCTTGGTAAATGGCAAACGTTCGGTATATATTCCAGTGGTAAAAACAGCCGATGCTTCTACTTGGGATGTGGTTCAAAACCTAAGGCAGAAATTACCAGAAATGCAAAGCTTATTACCAGATGATGTAAAAATTAGTTATGAATTTGATCAATCTATATTCGTTATTAACTCAGCCAAAAGCTTAATGACCGAAGGTATTTTAGGCGCAATTTTAACTGGTTTAATGGTATTACTATTTCTACAAGATTGGCGAAGTAGTGTGGTTGTGATTGTTACGATACCTATTGCAGTAATGAGTGCCGTTTTCTTCTTAAAACTAGCCGGACAAACCATCAATATTATGACATTGAGTGGTTTGGCTTTGGCCATTGGTGTGTTAGTAGATCAGGCAACAGTTACCATCGAAAACATACACCAACATTTAGAAATGGGTAAGCCAAAAAAACAAGCCATATTGGATGCCTGCTCAGAAATATCGTTTCCTTTATTGTTAATATTATTATGCATCCTGGCAGTATTTGCACCAGCATTCATCATGAGTGGCGTACCTAAGGCGATGTTTTTACCGCTATCATTATCCATTGCATTTGCAATGATCGTATCTTTTATTGCAGCGCAATCATTGGTACCGGTAATTGCCAATTGGTTATTGAAAGAACATATGTTCGATTATCACCACAATCAGCCACATGCACATGCAGGCTTGGCATTAAACCACAATGAGGTAGTAGAAATCAACGAACATAATCAACAAGACAAAGCACATCCAGAAGAAAATGGCTATTTCCAAAAACTGAAAGTTGGACTGGCTAAAGCATTGGATAAATGGATGCCGAATCGTAAACTCATTGTACTTATTTATTTAGTACTAGCTTTCAGTGCCGCTGGATTATGTTTTGTATGGATAGGTAAAGATTTATTACCTAAAACCAATAATGGTCAGTTACAATTACGCATTCGCGAACCAGATGGTACCCGCTTAGAAGTTACAGAACGGACTACAAAATCGGTATTAGATATTATTGATTCAACAGTACATCACCATGTGGCTATTACTTCGGCTTATGTAGGTTTAGTACCAAGTAATTTCGGAACTAGTAACTTATACATTTTCAATAGCGGTACACACGAATCTGTTATTCAAGTGAATTTAGAAGAGGGTTACAAGGTAAAAATGGAGGACTTAAAAGAGCAGATACGACATAATATTGCAAAAGTATTTCCCAACATTAATATCTCTTTCGAACCGATAGAGTTGACAGAGAAAATTATGGCGCAAGGGGCATCTACACCCATAGAAGT
>JAYWCY010000454.1:0-4052 GCA_043780175.1 Chitinophagales bacterium | reverse complement strand
AATACCAAGGCACTGTTAAGTGGCAATCTACATGTAACGTACTACCATATTTTATTACGCGCAAGTTGTGTAAGTCAATCCAGTTATTGCTTCTATTATTATTTAAAATAACTACAAATTGTTGTAGTAAATCAGCATCAGCTTCATCCATAATACCCGCCAATGACTTACGTATTATGCGATAACCATTGTATAATATTAAACCGCTAACCGCCAATGCTATAGCAGTGTCTAGCCAAATCCAATGTGTGTAAATGATAGCTATTAAGCCTGCAATAATGGCAATGGTAGAGTAGGTGTCTAGCTGTAAATGCTTACCACTACTTTCTAACGCTATTGAGTGGTTACGCTTGCCAATTTGCAAGCAGAAATAGCCTGCCACATAGTTAACGATACCTGTAATACCTACCAATAATAAGCCAGTATCTAAGGATTCTATTGGTTTACTGTCCAAAAGGTTCTGTATCGTTTGTACAATAATTAAAATGCCTGCAGCAATAATTAATGTGCCTTCTACGGCCGATGATACAAACTCTGCCTTGCCATGGCCATAAGGGTGGTCGCTATCTTTGGGTTTGGCTGCTACATATAAGCTATACAAGCCTATAAAACCAGCCAATACATTTACAATGCTTTCTAAAGCATCGGTTAAAATGGCTAGGGAATGTGTTAAAAAATAAGCACTAATTTTTGTTGCAAATAGTACCACACTAAGCACTGTAATACCTAGCTGAACACGAAAATTTTGTTGTGGGGCTGTTTGCAAAACATTACAAATTTAGTGGCGCAAAGTAGGGAAATGTTAGAACTTAGGTTTTGAGGGATTAATAAACATTTTTTGAAACGAAGCTTTAAACGAGTATGCAACAATTTAAAAAACAAATATTGAATGTAAGAGAGCGCAGAATAGCAAGGTATTGCAAGTAAAAGCGGGATTGCTGCTGATGGAGTTGCTTTTAGTTATCAAAAATTGCCAACCTTTTTTAAGATTGGCAACTTTTAATACCTAGATGTTACTTATACCGCTTGAAAACGATGGCTAATGATATCCCAGTTTACAACGTTCCACCAAGCATTAATATAATCGGGGCGCTTGTTTTGATAGCGCAAATAATAGGCATGTTCCCATACATCTAAACCTAATAATGGCGTGCCTTTTAGGTCACTAATATCCATCAATGGGTTGTCTTGATTGGGTGTTGACCCAACTACTAATTTTTTATCACCATTCATTACTAGCCAAGCCCAACCGCTACCAAAACGTGTTTTTCCGGCATCGGTGAATTGTGTTTTAAAAGCTTCAAAAGAACCAAAATCTTTGGTGATGGCTTCGACCAGTTTGCCAGAAGGTTTTGTGGTACTTTTACCCGTCATACTTTGCCAAAAAAACTCGTGGTTGTAATGCCCACCACCGTTGTTGCGCATTTTGGGCGAGTATTTCGAAATCTTGGCCATTAAGCCTTCTAGGTTTGTTTTGGCTACATCAACTTTCTCCGCTACTAAAGCTTCACTTAAGTTTTTAGCATAAGCAGCCGCATGTTTGGTATAATGAATTTCCATTGTGGTAGCATCTATAGCAGCTTCTAAATCTTTATAACCATATGGCAATGGCTGCTGTATAAATGGTGTAACTGCAAAGTTGCTTGTAGCTGCACTTACCAATGATGGTAATATAGTATTGGCCACAACTATTGCTGCGCCTGCTTTTGCAGTATTAGCTAAAAAACTTCTACGGCTAGTGTTTTTATTTTCCATAAATAATAAATTTTATGTTGATGATTTTTTAAAACTAAAGTTATTGATAAATGTGCGTACCGTTTTAAAGAATCGGTAATAAGCCTCTTGGTTAAATAATTGCGAATCTCTCATGGCTTTATATGTAAGAAAAAAACCTACTGGAATAAGTACCAAGGTTGATAGCCACATACCTGTAAAAACACTTGTTACTTCTTCTTTAGAAAACTTCTCTCCAAAAGTATTAAGCAAATGAAATACCACAAAAAAGATGATGGCAAAAACCAATGGGGTACCCAAACCTCCTTTGCGAATAATAGAGCCTAATGGCGCACCAATTAAAAACAAAACAATGCAAGCCACAGATAAGGTAAATTTTCGATGCCACTCGATTAAATGGTAGCGAATAGTTTGCTGCTTGCGGATGTATGCATCTGCTAATAAGCCAACACTTGTTTTTACTTGGTTTAAATCGCTTATACTTCTTTCGTATACCATAAACTTTACAGAATCGGGCATTACAGCAGAGAAAAGTTTGTTTTTTTTAAGTAGCGACGGAGCAATTTTTACCCAACCAGTATCTTTAAATTTTGTAAACGCGAAGTATGGATCTACTTCTATTTTAGCACGTTTTACGAAAAAAGAATCGGTGATTTGCAACGAATCGATAGCACTGTTTAACTGCCTGATACTCAACATTTTTGGGTCGTATCTAAAAGTGCTGTCTTCAGTTTTACTCATTTGAAATCCACGTAAATCAAACAACATTTTGTAGTTTTTAAATCCCATACGTACAAACTGTGTATTAGTCGTTTGCTGTGGCCCTTTTTCTTGATATAGCGAACCATTTCGTAATGTAAACTCGAGATATTTTTTATCGGGTGTGGTACGCATTACGCCACTTTCGGCAGTAATTATATCGTCTTGCAAACCGTATTTTCTTTTATAAATTACAACATTGCGTATGGTACTATCGTCTTTTTCTTTTTTGCCAAGGCGAATAACAAACCCTTCAATCTTATTGTAAAAAGTACCTTCTTTGATATCGAAAGATGGCTTAGATACGATAATATTATACTTAGTAGATGCTAGTTTTAATTGTGCTACTGGAATAATATTATTAGCAAATAAAAATGCAATACCGCTAATAAAAATGGTAACAATAATTAACGGCCGCATAAAACGTAACAAGGGAATACCAGCCGATTTAATAGCTACGATTTCAAAGGTTTCGCCAAGATTGCCAAAAGTCATTATGGATGATAATAACAATGCTAATGGCAATGCCATAGGTATTAGCGTTGCGGCTACATAAACTATTAGTTTTAAAATGATAATAGTTTCTAAACCTTTACCCACCAAATCATCAATATACAGCCAAAAAAACTGCATAATAAGTACAAATAAAGAGATTAAGAAGGTAGCTAAAAAAGGCCCAATAAAAGCCCTTATAATAAGTATGTCGAGTTTTTTAATCACGGTTGGTGTGTAGCTGATTTAGTTAAAACCTACTACTTTGCGTAGGTTTGTTATATGAATGCAACAAAAATAAAGCTTTCGGCAACCGAATTAGACTTAGTTACCAACGCTGATTTTATTTTAACAAAGAATAGGATCATTTGCAAAGTAGTGGATGCATTTAGCTTTGTAGCTTCAAATTTTAAAAATAGCATTACAAACAAGCAATTAGCAAATGAGGTGCTGGTATCGTCACCTAAAATAGCTAAGGGTGAAAACTACTTAGGCTTGCCTTGGGTAATGTTAGATTATCCAAGAGTGTTTGATAAACAGGATACATTTGCCGTAAGAACTTTTTTTTGGTGGGGTAATTATTTGAGCATTACACTACAATTATCTGGAAAATATCAGCAATTGTATCAACAAAATATTTTTAAATACTTGGCAAATACAAATGTAGATTGGCAATTATGTTGTAATAAAAATGCCTGGCAGCATCACTTTGAAGCTAGCAACTACAAGCCTTTTAGCGAGTTTAGCACAAAGGAATTTGCAAACTTAACTTTTATTAAAGTTGCAAAAAAAATCCCACTACAAGAGTGGGATAAGATAAATGTATTTCTTGAGGAAAACTTTACACTGTTTTTGAACTTATTAACTACCTAAGCGGTGAAAAAGTTCTTTAATTTGATATTCCCAAAGTTGACTTTGGTCTTTAATTTCAGCTTTTTCGGCAAAGTCAGTAATCGTTAAAATAGTTTGATTAGAGATCTCTGTGCGTTCAATTTTAAATTCGAAATACTCATTTTTATCATAATGTAACCATCTATAACGTACAAATTTATCTTCAACGCTATCTA
>JAYWCY010000453.1:0-2031 GCA_043780175.1 Chitinophagales bacterium | reverse complement strand
TTTATGCAAGCTAGGGAAAATGCGCCTTGTGTATTGTTTTTTGATGAAGTAGATGCTATTGGTGCAAGTAGAAGTGATATGAAAGGCAGTAGTATGCGTCATGTGATCAACCAGTTTTTAGCAGAAATGGATGGTGTAGAAAATAGTAACGAAGGCGTTTTAATTTTAGCTGCTACCAATGCCCCTTGGAGCGTTGATTCGGCCTTTAGACGACCAGGTAGATTTGATAGAGTGGTGTTTGTAGCCCCACCAGATGCAGAAGGTAGGTCGCAGATTTTAACGCAATATTTAAAAGACAAACCAGTTGAAACTATTGATATTACAGCGATTGTAAAAGTTACAGAAACCTATTCTGGAGCCGATTTAAAAGCGGTGGTTGATATTGCTACTGAGTACAAATTAGAAGAATCTATGGTAAAAGGTAGCATCGAAAAGATTACAACCAAAGATTTATTGAAAGCTGCAAAACAACACAAAGCAACTACTAGCGAATGGTTTAGCTCGGCTAAAAACTATGCCTTATATGCCAATGAATCTGGCTTGTATGATGATATTTTATCGTATTTAAAATTGAAGAAATAATTATATCTAGTTATGAATAATGCGTAATAAATTATAAATATTTATCCAAGCTATTTCATCCATTTTTATAATTCAATATTTTTAAGGCATATTATATCATTTATAACTCATAATACATAACTATTTAATGCTCAATAGGGACAATTTTTTACAACGTGCAGAGCTGTTGCGTATACAAAAACGCTACAAAGAAGCCGAACAACAAATAGGGTTGGTATTGCAAAATGATCCAGAAAATGTGGCGGCATTGTTAATTTTGGGCCACTGTAAGTTAGATACTAAGCAAACGGCTGAAGCTATTACTATTTTAAAACAAACCCTACAATACGAAGCTCATAACGATTATATATTTTATCTCATCGCTTTTGCCTATTACCAAAAAGATGATAGTACAACTGCATTGGATTTTTTAGATAAAGCCTTATCTATTTTTCCATACAACGCAGGCTATTTTGCACTACAGGCACATATTTTATTAGAACAAAAAAACTACGAACAAGCGTTAACCGCTGCCAATAATGGGCTTGCTGTAGATGCAGAAAGTGTAGGTTGTTTAAATGCACGTTCTACTGCGCTGTTTAGATTGAATAGAAAACAAGAAGCCTATAACACTATTAATGAAGCACTAGAACTAGACCCAGAAGATTATGGTACACATGCGAACTACGGCTGGCATTATCTAGAAAAAGGTAAGTATAAAGATGCTACCAATCATTTTAGAGAAGCGTTACGATTAAACCCAAATTATACATATGCCAAGCAAGGGTACAAGGCTGCATTAAAATCTAGAATGCCATTTTACCGTTGGATGTTGCAATATTCCCTTTGGATAAGTAGGCAGCAACGTGGTGTAAGAATTGGTTTACCAGTAGGGTTTTGGTTATTGGTAAATTTAATGAACTTGGTAAAGACAAATATATTTTTAAAGCAAGTAGCAATGGTACTGTTAATTGTATATGTACTCTTTTTTGTAATGACATGGCTAAGTAGTGCTTTTGCAAATTTGTATTTGTTATTTACCCGCCATGGTAAATATGTGTTAGATGATAATGAACGATATAGTGCTATTGGTATTGGCATTACTACCACTATTGCATTGTTATTGGTCATTCCAGGCTTTACAGTAAATGAAGACTTTTTTGTTGTTGCGGCTTTGGTAGCTTCGTTAGCCTTACCCATAAATGAGCTAGAATTCCCTGTAAAATTGTTTAAAGGTGGCAGTAGATTAATAACGGCTCATATAATGCTTCTGCTTGGCTTAGCAGTATTTATCGCAGTATTTATCAACTCGCAGGTGGCTATGTTATTCGGAATTGTTTATTTCATTTTTTTAGTAGGCTTCACTTGGTCTAGCCGGAGTAGAATTCTTAGATGATGTTTTTTGATTGGCAATGCGTTTTAAAACTTGCCTAGCTGCACTTTTAAATGCGGGGGTTTCGTTGTTAAATT
>JAYWCY010000452.1:0-3559 GCA_043780175.1 Chitinophagales bacterium | reverse complement strand
ATAAATATGTGCATTGGTACTGTTTGCTCCTGAAGTGCCATCACCAAAATCCCAAACATAACTCTTAATAGTGCCATTGGTAAGGGTGCTATTACTGGTAAATATAAATGCATTTGATGTGGTACCTGGTGTAACTGTAAATGCAGCTACTGGTGTGGTATTTTGTCCTTGTGCTGTAATGGGCAAAGTACACTGACCAAGTACTTGGTTGTTATTGATCACTTTTACTAACACGGTGTAGGTGCCAGCCGTAGTGTAAGTGTTGGTGGTTGAAATACCTGCAGCAGAATTATTATCGCCAAAATACCAAGCATAAGATGAGCCTGCAGGTGCACCACTTGCTACACAGGTAAAAGTAAATACCTCGTTACCAGGTGCACAAGGTGCTGTACTAGCATAGGTAATAGAAATAGTACCAATGCTACCCGAGCTAGTACCGCCGCTACCAGATGTACCACCAGGGTTGGTTGGGTTAGTAGGTGTAGTGCCAGTACCAGTGCCAGTACCTGGTGTTGGGCCAGGGGTAGGTGCAGGATTAGTAGGATTGCTAGTACCACCGCCAGAAGAGCCACTGCCCGTACTAGTACCTGTACTAGCCGTATTATCAATAGCTTTTACACAGGCAACTAATGCCAATGCGATATAAGCGATGAGGAAGAATTTTGCTTTCATGTATCTATTTAACGGTTGACTATCTTACACATCACATGCCACAATTGTTATTTTACCATTAGGTATATGCAACAAAGCTATGATGATGTTATAAATAGTAGGTACTGATTACTATATAAACTATTCTACTGTGTAGTTTATTGTGAATGGTTGCAAGTTGGGGATATTTTTTCGTTTGCGCTGTAGTTCATACCCATATATCAACTGACCCAGGTTTTTCATAAAAGGATAACCAACGGTTTCATAGTCATATTTGTCATCATTAAATATCCCATCCTTATTGCATAACAGCGTAGCGCTTAACATAAATTCTACCTTTTTTTCGGTATCTATAATATACGCGATATCTGTTAAAAAACCATATGCATCACCCACTTTATTAAAGACACGAATATTGGCTGGTAAGCTGCCTTTACTGCTACCAAATAATAGAAATTTACAGTAGGCATCCCAATAATTAGCGGTATCGTAATATGGATAGGCGCTTTCTCTTGGGTAAGCACTCATCCAATGTTTTACAAAATTGTAGTCAGATGTCGTTAAATTAAATGGCTGTTTAGCTGGTACTGCATCTGCAAATAAGACACGTTGTAATATATGGTGTAAATCGGTTAGGTATATCCTGTTTTTCTCACTAAAGTTAAATGGTTGGTTAATCAGTTGACTGCCTTTATAATAGCCAGTACCGATGGCTACATCTAATTTTGGAAACACTGCATTGCTAAATTGTCCTTCTTGACGGTACAATAATTTGCCCATGCTATCGTAAAAACTGATGGGATTGGTGGCTCGGTTTTGTTCATTGGTAAGCGTAATTTGTAGTCTGTGCCTAATAATAGCATCAGCAAAGCCTTTATCTGCCAGCTTTTGTTGAATATAAGCCTGACCAAGAAATTCATACAATCTATTAAAGGCATCATTATCACTTACTAAAAATATTTGTTTAATATAATTAGCGATAGTAGCCTTGCTGTCTTTAGCGGTGGGGTTGGTGTACACACGTTGTTGCCCATTAAAATTGCTATCAGTAATCATGGTGCTATTCATATCTACACCATATTTTTTTAATGTATTTAATTTTTCTAATGCCAAAAAAGCAATGGGCATTTTTACAGTACTAGCAGGGTAGAAGTAGGTACCATTGTTTAAATTAAAAGTATAATCAGTGAATGTGGGCTTGTTTTGTTTGTCACGATTTATTTTGGTGTAAATGATTTGCACACGCAGACTATCTTTTTGGTTAATAATGTTCTGAAACTGCGCTGGTTGGGACAACATGAGTTGTTCTAGTAAATTGGCTTCCCTTTTTGCAGGTTGTTTGTTTTGGGCAAATGCTTGTATAGTATATAAACAAACTATTAGTAGTAAATATCTCATGCATCAAACTTAATAAGAAAATTGACTGCTTGTGACAAACGGCTAGTGCCAAATGCATATTTTTTAATTACCTTACGCCGTCTTTTAAATAAACAACTTATGAGGGTATTATTGGTTAGTCTATTGGTTACTATAACAGCATTTGTAAATGCACAAAAATTTAGTGCCACAGAAATTGCGCGCTGGCAAATGCAGGCCAAGCAAGTAAATATTATTAGAGATAATTATGGTGTGCCACATATTTATGGTAAAACCGATGCTGATGCCGTATTTGGTTTGTTGTATGCACAATGTGAAGATGATTTTAAGCGAGTAGAAATGAATTATATAGAAAAGCTGGGCAGATTATCTGAAATAAAAGGCGAAGCCAGCTTATACGATGACTTATTGATTAAATTATTAATAGATTCTACCGATGCAGTGACTGATTATAACAAAGCCCAACCTTGGCTAAAAAAACTATTAAATGCGTATGCAGATGGTATTAACTTTTACTTATACAAGCACCCAACAGTAAAGCCAGCGATGCTTACTAGATTTAAACCTTGGTATGCGTTGCTGTGGACAGATGGCAGCATTGGCGCCATTAATACTGCCGATGTCAGTACATCAGAATTGAAACAATTTTATGGTAATGATAAAAGTACTGTGGCAGCTTTACCCAAAGATCCCGAGCAACAAACTGGCTCTAATGGCTTTGCTTTGGGGCCAAGCAAGACAGCTTCTGGTAATGCGATCTTGTACATCAATCCACATGTAACATTTTACTTTAGGCCAGAAGTGCAGGTAGTAAGTGAGGAAGGGCTAAATGCTTATGGTGCTGTTACTTGGGGGCAGTTTTTTGTGTACCAAGGTTTTAACGAGCATTGCGGTTGGATGCACACATCAAGCAATGTTGATGTGGCAGATTTATATGCAGAAAAAATAGTGGTGAATGGCAAAGGCTTGCAATACCAATACGATGGCAAATTACTACCTGTAACTCAAAAGAAAATAGCCATCAAATACAAGCATGGTGATAGTTTACAAACTAAAATCATTACTGCATTTTATACACACCATGGGCCAGTAATGGCAAAGCGTGATGGTAAATGGATTAGCCTTAGGTCTTACAACCGCTCTATGACCAGCATTGTACAAAGCTGGCAACGTACCAAGGCCAAAGGATTTGAAGACTATAAAAAAGTAATGTATTTAAAAGCTAACACGAGTAACAATACCGTATTTGCAGATGATAAAGGTAATATCGCGTACTGGCACGGTGACTATGTGCCCAAAAGAGATACTGCTTACAATTGGGCAAAGCCTGTAGATGGTACCATCAAAGCCACCGAATGGCAAGGCTTACATATGGTAGATGAGATTGTACACCAATACAATCCTGCCAATGGATTTATACAAAATTGCAACTCAACACCTTTTACAGTAAGTGGTACGATGAGCCCTAAAAAAGCAGATTATCCACCCTATATGGCACCAGATGGCGAGAACTTTAGGGGTATCAATGCTG
>JAYWCY010000451.1:0-2589 GCA_043780175.1 Chitinophagales bacterium | reverse complement strand
CATTGTATATTATTCCAAAACCTGTTGACCCTCGCCTATTAAGTACAGTAGCACCTGCGGTAGCAAAAGCTGCTATAGAAAGTGGGGTAGCGCAAATGCCTATTACTAATTGGGATGAATATGTGGTAGAATTAAACAAGCGCTTGGGCTTAGATAATCAGTTGTTACGTGTAATAGCTAGCAAAGCCAAACGTGATCCTAAACGCTTGGTATTTGCAGAAGCAGATAATGTGAAGATTTTAAAAGCAGCCAGTATTTTATATGAAGATGGTGTTGCCTATCCTATTTTATTGGGTGAAGCAAGCAAGATCAAACGTATAGCAGAAGAGAATGATATTGACATTCATGAAATGCCAATAATAGACCCAAGGGTAGATGCACAAGAAGAGAAAAGAACGGTGTATGGTGAGTTGTTTTTTGCAAAACGCCAACGGAGAGGTTTTAATGCGTACGAGAGTTTTAAGATGATGCAAGAACGTAATTATTACGGTTGTATGATGGTAGAAACTGGTGATGCAGATGCGATGATTAGTGGCCTTACAAGAAACTATGCCGAAGCCATACGACCAGCTTTACACATCATAGGTACTGAAGAGGGTGTGAAAAAGATTGCTGGTATGTATTTACTAATTACCAAGAAAGGGCCTATTTTTTTAGCAGATACGACGGTAAACTTTAACCCTACCGCAGAAGAACTGGCAGATATTGCGTTAATGGTAGCAAAAGAGGTTCGTAGTTTCAATATTACACCACGCATCGCCATGCTCAGTTATAGCAATTTTGGTAGTAGCGATGGCGATGAAGCCCAATTGGTAGCCAAAGCAACTGCGATTTTAAAACAACGTAGCCCAACCTTAATTGTAGATGGTGAAATGCAAGGTAGCCTAGCTTTTAACAACGACGTACTGAAAGAAAACTATCCGTTTAGTGAATTGGTAGACCAAGATGTGAATGTGTTGATTTTCCCTAATCTTACTTCGGGTAACTTGGCGTACCACTTACTCAAAGAATTGGGCGGCGCAGAAGCCATTGGCCCAATTTTATTAGGTATGAAAAAACCTGTACACGTATTGCAACTGGGTAGTAGTGTTCGTAATATTGTGAATATGGCATTGGTAGCGGTTGTAGATGCACAATCTAAAACCAAGCTTGATACAGAAATAGAAGTAGCGAAAACGACTTGGTGGAAAACATTGAAGAAAAAGAATCAAGTGAATTAGGAAGAAGCTCGCTTTAAGTAATAAGATATTGATGACATGCCAATGATTACCTTAGAAACAAAAGTTAAAGCAAGCATTAATGTTTGCTTTGACTTGTCTCGTAGTATTGACTTACACCAAATTTCTACTATCCATACAAAAGAAAAAGCGATTGATGGTGTTACAACCGGTTTGATACAATTGAATGAGGCGGTTACCTGGCAAGCAATGCATTTTGGTATTACGCTACAACTAACTTCCAAAATTACAGCATTTAATCCGCCATATCATTTTAGAGATGAACAAGTAAAAGGTACTTTCAAATACTTTATCCGCGATCATTATTTTGAAAAACAAAATGATATTGTAATAATGAAAGACATATTTGACTTCGAATCGCCATTAGGTATTTTGGGTAAATTAGCTAATTGGTTAATGCTAACGCAATACATGACTAACCTTTTACAAAAACGCTATGCCATTATAAAAATCTATGCTGAAAATGGTGGCTGGCAGAAAATATTGGGTTCATAAAATTTAAGATTACAAACAACAAGATTCAAGCTTTAAACTTGAATCTTGTTGTTTGTTAACATACTAGTAGTTTTTATAAGTAATCTGTAACTTATAACTGGATTCTTGCTTCTTGTAACCTGAAACTTGTAACTTAAAACCCGTTTCTTTGTAGGAAATATAAATCTAGTACATGAAATTTTTTAGTCATTTAGGTGCTTATTTTTTAATGTTAAAGGGCATGTTTACCAAGCCTGAAAACTTTAAAATGTACTGGAAAGAATTTATGCACCAGTGCGTAGAAATTGGTGTGGGTGCATTGCCTATTGTAGTAATTATATCATTGTTTTTAGGTGCCGTAACTACAGTGCAAACGGCTTATCAATTAGTAACACCATTGGTACCGCCAGCAACCATTGCACAGATTGTAAGAGATAGTATGATTTTAGAATTATCACCTACCGTTTTAAGTATTGTACTGGCAGGTGTAATTGGCAGTAAAATAGCCAGCGAACTTGGTAATATGCGGATTAGCGAGCAAATAGATGCACTAGAAATTATGGGCATTAATACCAAAAGCTATTTAGTAATGCCCAAAATTTTAGGTGGCTTGGTGGTAATTCCTGCACTGATTGTAATTTCAGCAGTATTGGGTATTTGGGGGGGGCGAATGGCAGGTAATTTAACAGGCATTTTAGCACCAGATATTTATGATATTGGTTTACGTCAAAATTTGAATCTCTTCAACATCACATTTGCATTATACAAAGCCTACACATTTGCCTTCATTGTAAGTAGCATCCCAGCTTATTATGGCTACCATGTAAAAGGCGGCTCATTAGAAATTGGTAGAGCAAGTACCAGCGCTGTAGTAGTA
>JAYWCY010000450.1:0-2764 GCA_043780175.1 Chitinophagales bacterium | reverse complement strand
GGCTGCTATTAGCGAACGAGAAACAGGCATTAGTAATGCGTTGTTACAAGCCGATAAGATGAAAGCTGAAATGGCTAATATGAAAAATGAAAACGAGGTGATGATGAACAAAGCCCGTGAAGAAAGAGCAACCATGATTAAAGAAGCTAAAATAGCTTCTGATAAAATGCTTGCAGAAGCAAAAGATAAAGCAAAAGCAGAATACGAAAAAATTGTAGCAGATGCACAACAAGCCATTTTGCAACAAAAGAATGCAGCTTTAACGGATGTTAAAAATCAGGTAGGTGCATTGGTAATAGAAGTGAGTGAAAAGATTTTAAGAAGAGAACTAGCCAATAAAACAGAACAAGAACAATACATTCAGCAGTTAGCAGAAGTAGTAAAACTAAATTAAGTTATGAGTTATAAGTTATAAGTTATAAGTAATTCTTATAATTCATAATTCATAATTCATAATTCATAACTAATTGAATTATGCCTAATCCACGTTTAGCAGCCAGATATGCCAAGAGCTTAGTTGACCTTTCTGTAGAAAGAAATCAATTAGAAGTGGTGTATGCTGACATGAAATATTTACAAGCTGTTTGTAAGGCTAGTAGCGAGTTTGTTAGCTTTTTAGCAAGTCCAATTATAAAGGCAGATAAAAAATTAGCCATTATAACTGCTGTTGCAAATGGTAATATTGGCGATTTAACAATTGCGTTTATTAAATTATTGGCAGTTAAAGGTCGTGAATCTGATTTGTACGAAATTGCGAGAGCATTTATAAGTCAGTATAATGAAATTAAAGGTATCCTTACAGTAACATTAACAACTGCTGTAGCAATAAGTGATGAACTAAAACAAAGTATTCAAGCCAAGGTGAATAGTTCTCAAAGTTCTGGTTCTGTAGAATTAGAAACAAAAGTGAACGATAAACTAATTGGTGGGTTTGTATTAGAATTTGATAACAAATTGGTTGATGCCAGTATTTTACGTGATCTGAATGACGTAAAAAAGCAATTTTTGCAAAATAATTTTGTAGCTGCCATTTAGTATCTGCATAAAGAATGATGGCGTACAAGGGAGTGACACAACGAAGCTCAATTGAAAAATAAAAGCTGGTTACATAAAAATTTATAATTTATAATTTACAATTCATAATTGAGTCTTATGGTAGCAATTAAGCCGGATGAAATTTCAGCGATTTTGAGGCAACAACTAAGCAACTTTAATGCTGCTGCTGATTTGGAAGAAGTAGGTACAGTGCTTCAAGTAGGTGATGGTATTGCACGTGTGTATGGCCTAAATGGTGTACGTAGTGGTGAGCTAGTAGAATTTGAAAATGGTGTGAAAGCCATTGCCTTGAACCTTGAGGAAGATAATGTGGGTGTGGTATTGATGGGTGAAAGTGGTGATATTAAAGAAGGTGCTAAGGTAAAACGTACTGGCCAAATTGCCTCTATTAAAGTAGGCGAGGGTGTTGTGGGACGTGTCATTAATACTTTGGGCGAGCCAATAGATGGTAAAGGCCCTATTACTGGCGAATTGTACGAAATGCCACTTGAGCGTAAAGCACCAGGTGTTATTTATCGTGAGCCAGTAAAAGAACCATTACAAACTGGAATCAAAGCTATTGATGCAATGATTCCTGTAGGTCGTGGCCAACGTGAGTTGGTAATTGGTGACCGTCAAACTGGTAAAACAGCTATTTGTGTTGATACAATCATTAACCAAAAAGAGTTTTACGAAGCTGGCAAACCAGTGTATTGCATCTATGTAGCTATTGGCCAAAAAGCCTCTACAGTTGCTGGTGTAATGAAAACTTTAAATGATAATGGTGCGATGGCTTACACAACTATTGTGTGTGCTTCTGCAAGCGATCCTGCGCCATTACAGTTTTATGCACCATTTGCTGGCGCTGCAATTGGTGAGTTTTTCCGTGATACCGGTCGTCCAGCATTAATTGTCTTTGATGATTTATCGAAACAAGCTGTAGCTTACCGTGAGGTGAGCTTGTTATTACGTCGTCCACCAGGTCGTGAGGCTTATCCAGGGGATGTATTCTACCTGCACAGTCGTTTATTAGAAAGAGCCGCTAAGGTGATTGCTAACGACGAAGTTGCTAGTCAAATGAACGATTTGCCAGCTTCTATCAAGCATTTGGTAAAAGGTGGCGGTAGCTTAACAGCTTTGCCAATCATTGAAACACAAGCTGGTGATGTATCTGCTTATATCCCTACTAACGTGATTTCTATTACCGATGGTCAGATATTTTTAGAAGGTAACTTGTTTAATGCTGGTATTCGTCCTGCTATTAACGTTGGTATTTCTGTAAGCCGTGTTGGTGGTAATGCACAGATTAAGTCAATGAAAAAAGTATCTGGTACTTTAAAACTAGACCAGGCACTATACCGAGAATTAGAAGCGTTCTCTAAATTTGGTGGTGACTTAGATGCTGCTACTAAGAACGTAATTGACAAAGGTGCACGTAACGTAGAAATATTAAAACAAGCCCAATACACACCATTTAGTGTTGAAAAACAAGTGGCTATCATTTACTTAGGTACACAAGGTTTGTTAAAAGACGTTGCTGTTAAAAAAGTAAAAGAATTTGAAGCACATTTCTTGATGGAAATGGAAAACAAATTACCAGATGTTCTGGCAGAATTTAAGAAAGGTCAGTTAAATGATGAAAGCTTGGCGAAAATGGTAGATCTAGCAAAAGGTTTATTCCCACAATACAAATAGCCTTCTTTTCATAAGTCATTATTAAAAAACTAGC
>JAYWCY010000449.1:0-2221 GCA_043780175.1 Chitinophagales bacterium | reverse complement strand
GGTAGTTGCAATTCTGGCAATTATTTTAAACACATTTAAAAAAGCGGGTCGTTTTTTACTACTTTTAATTGGGTTGTTTTTTTTTATACTGATAGCTGTGCAAACGGGCTTTGTACAAAACTGGGCAGTGGGCATAGCTACTAATAAATTATCCAAAGCGTTAGGTACAGAAGTGCGTATTAATGGCATTAGTTTTTCGTTATTTGATAAGGTAAATCTTGAAGGTACTTTAATACGCGATAAGCAAAAAGATACGCTGTTATATGCAAATCAATTGCGATTAAGAATTACAGATTGGTTCTTTTTAAAAGATAAAATAGATTTAAAATTTATTGGATTAGAAGATGCGGTGGTAAAACTGCAACGTGAAGACAGCACTTGGAATTACCAGTTTCTTGTCAGCTATTTTTCTAGCCCCAAAACCCAAAAAGATACTAGTAAAGGTATTGAGGTGAACCTTAAAAAGGTAGATTTAAAGAACGTATTATTCATACAGAACGATTTATGGAATGGTGAAAAAATGACAATTAGCGTAAATAGTTTACTGTTAGATGCCAATGCGTTAAGTTTTAGTAACGATGTATTTAAGGTACATACATTACAGGTAGAAAAACCCTATATCAACCTCCAACATTTTACCGAATTAAAGCCACTAGCGCTGCGTAAAAAAAAGCTTACTAACCCTAATGACACTGCGCTAAGATTTAATTTAGGTATCAATTTTATAGTGGATAGTTTAAGTTTAAATAACGGTACGTTTATTAGTGAAAATGCTGAAACTAAAGCTAAACTTGGTTTTGATGGGGAACATTTACAAATTACACAGCTAAAAGGTACATTTAAAAAGTTGTCATTTTTAAAGGATACGCTAAAGGCTAATATGGATATAAGTTGCCGTGAACGTTGTGGCTTTGAGCTTAAAAAATTTAAAACAAACCTTAAAGTGACACCACAAATTATAGAGCTGGCAAAGCTAGATTTACAAACCAATAAAAGCCGTTTGGGTGATTATTATGCCATGAAATTTGCACATTTTAATAATGACTTTGCCAACTTTACCAGCAAAGTTTTTTTAGATGCAAAGTTTAAAAATACCAGTGTATTTAGTGACGATATTGCCTATTTTGTTACTGACTTAAAAAGCTGGAAAAAACAAGCAGTAGTGAGTGGTAACTTTCTTGGTACTATATCAGATTTTACACTTAAAAACTTCAATATTCGCTCAGGTATTACAACTAATATTTCAGGCGATTTGGCTATGAAGGGCTTGCCAGATATCGATAAGACAGTAATTCATTTTAACGGAGGGTTTATTAAGACCAATAATGTTGATATGGCCATTGTAATTCCTGCATTACGCAAAATGAGTAATCCAAATATTGCGGCTTTAGGGGATGTATTGTTTAAAGGTAATTTTAATGGTACCGTTAGTAATTTTAAAACGGTAGGTGTAGTAAGCACAAATATTGGTGCAGTAGATGCCGACATAGCTATGAAATTTCCTAAAAAAGGCGAGCCTACTTATATAGGTTCACTAATAACCAATCGGTTTAATTTGGGGAAGTTTATGAATAGCCCAATATTAGGGTTGGTAAATTTTACGGGTAAAATTGATGGTACTAGCTTTATCCTTAGCCAAATGAAATCATCGCTTGACGGTAAGTTTAGCTTGTTAGAATTTAATGGTTACCCCTACACTAACATCACTACAAACGGCACATTTTTAAAGAAATATTTTAATGGCGAATTAAAGATTGATGACCCCAACGTTGATTTTACCAGTACCATAGAAATAGATTTTAGCTTGCCCAAACCTCGTATCAACATCTTGGGCGATTTGGTAAAAAGTAATTTACAAAATATTAAACTTACCCAAGAAAAATACGAGTTAACAGGTTTATTCGATTTAAACTTTAATGGTTTAAATATTGATGAATTTGATGGTACTGCTAAAATATTAAATGCGAATCTTACCCATGCAACTGATAAGCTAAGTTTTGATTCGTTGGTGGTTACAGCGCATGACTCTGATGGGATAAGGACACTTACAGCAAATAGCAACGAATTTTCAGCATCAGTAACGGGTAGGCAATATAAATTATTAGATTTGCCAACGGCATTTCAAACCTACCTAAACCATTATTATCCTGCTTATTTTAACCCACCAGTTACACAATTAGCTGATCAAGATTTCTCTATTACTTTTAGTACTAAAGACTTT
>JAYWCY010000448.1:0-4761 GCA_043780175.1 Chitinophagales bacterium | reverse complement strand
GATGGTATCTCCCTTAACCCTGAATGTTCCTCTTGTAAAATCGCCTTCGCTTCTGTTGTATAAAGAATTCACTAATGCATGTAAAAATCCCTGGCGGCTGATTACCTGTCCCTGTTGAATGCGGATGATACCATTTTCATAATCGGTTGGATTACCCATACCATAAATACAACTAACACTGGCTACAATAATAATATCCCTGCGGCCACTTAATAATTGTGCAGTTGCCTGCAGGCGTAGTTTATCCAGCTCTTCGTTAATGCTTAAATCTTTTTCAATATATGTATCGCTTACAGGCATATAAGCTTCTGGTTGATAATAGTCGTAATAGCTTACAAAATAACCTACCGCATTATCGGGAAAAAACTGTTTAAACTCGCCATACAATTGCGCTACAAGGGTTTTGTTATGTGTTAAAACTAGTGTAGGTCTTTGTGTTTGTTGAATCACATTGGCCATGGTAAATGTTTTACCACTGCCAGTTACACCCAATAAGGTTTGAAATTGATCGCCATTATTAATCCCTTCTACTAATTGTTTAATAGCTGTTGGCTGGTCGCCTGAAGGCTGATATGGTGATTGTAATTGAAAAGGCATTTAGGAGTTATGAATGTTGAATTATAAATGAAAAGTTACTAGTCAAAGATAACAAGTTGTACGGTTGAAAAGTTTTTGGTGGGAACATGGATGACGTAGATTTAGATGGATAGAACGGATGTCACTTATAGAAATAAACGAATACATAGCTATACAATCTGTATTAAAAGCTTTGCTATATTTTTTGTTTTGATAATTATTTCCCCGTAATTTCATTCTTCCAACTCATCAAAGAAAAGGAGGTATTCATGCAATCTACAGATCAGTCATGGAAGCTTCAGGTTAGCATTGGTTAATCTAGCTTATCCATCAAATAATCTGATGACAATTATGTCAGAGCCACCTGCTTTTTTGCAGGTGGTTTTTTATGCAGCAATAATACGCTTGCCAAAGGGCATTAACGATAATTCTACCAATTTAAAATGCTGGCGACCCCACGGCATACCAATAATAGTAATACTTAATAAGATGCCAAATACGAAATGCATTAAAGCTGCATACAAACCACCAGAAAACAACCAAATAATATTGAATAATATAGATAAACAACCTGTGCTGCTACTATCGCTTACCACTTTACTGCCAAACGGCATCAATACCATAACACCTATTTTAAAACATTGAATGCCAAATGGAATACCAATAATGGTACAGCATAAAATACAACCACCAAAAAAATAACCCAATGCAGATATAAAGCCGCCAAATATTAACCAAATAAGATTGCCTATAAAATTCATAAATTAGAATGTTTTAATAAAAATAAACAAGATTGATGTAGTAGAGAGAATAAACTACGCTTAGATAAAAAGTTGAGGGCATAAAAAAGCGTCGCAGTGTGCGACGCAACGAAGTTGAAAAATGATATGTAGTTGATTACAAAAAAAACGACTAACCTGGCATACGAGAAATGTATTTTTCTATTTCTTTTATTTGATCTAGCACTTGCTTGGTTTTTGGCTTGCATTCTTTAGCCTTACGGAAAAAGTCTTTTGCAGCTTTAAACTGGCGCTTATTCATAAAAATTTGTGTCATACTTAAGTACGCAACAGCTAGGCTTTCTTTATCAGAAATACCCAAACGTAATGCGGCACGAATATAGGTTTCGCCTTGTTTTAGGTCGCCTTTTTGCATAGACATCATACCCAATTGTAGCTTATTAGCACCTTCTGCTTCAGGCATTGGGCTACCTAAATCGTTGCTTTGTTTTAGGTATTTTTCAGCGCCATCAAAGTCTTGTTTCATCATGGCCATATTACCTTTAATAGTGTAATAAGTGCTACGTACTGGTTTGTACAGTAATTGAGGATACCAAATGCCAGCCATAATTCGCTCAACTTCTTCAATATTGCCAGCTTCCATTGGCTCTTGAATTAAACGCATTGGTCCAATTACAAAATGACTTACCAAACCAATAACACCAACAAAATACAATGGAAATACGGGCCAGAAATTAGAAACACCAGTAACTTCGAAAGCAGCAGCACCTACAATGGCTATTATACTTAGCCAGAAACGATATTTAATTAAAATATTATAAAACTTCATAGCACATCCTTTTTTAAAAGGTTGGCAAATATAACATCTGAACCAAGATTTGGTATGATTAAATTGATTTTGCTTGTGTTAGTCTTTGGCATCGTTAATTTCTACCCAATAACCATCTGGGTCTTGTAGCCAAATTTGCTGCACACCATCTATCCGTATGGTAATGGCTTGTTTTATACCATTTACATTTTCCCACATGATGTTGTTTTTCTTTAAATGCTCTGTAAAATCTTTTACCGATGCCACACTAAAACAAGTATGTTGGTTTTTATAATATTCTTTTTTGACCTCAGCACCTTGAATAACGTGCATGGCAATACCGGAGCCGGTTTTATACCATGCATGTTTACCATCACGAAAAGGCTCTGGTATGGTATCTAGTCCAATAATGTCTTGATAAAAATGCTTACTGGCTTCTAGGTTTACAACAAATACAGCTGTATGGTTAATTTTTGCTTTGGTAGGTGTTTGTGCAAAAACAGTAGTAGTTACTAGCAGTAATATGCTAGAGGTAAATGAATTTTTTATTGTCATGGTAAGAATCTTTTTTAAGATGCTAAAGAAACGATTATTTTCGCATCAATTGGTTTTGTAGTTCAATGGATAGAATAGGAGTTTCCTAAACTCTAGATCCAAGTTCGATTCTTGGCAAGACCACTTAAATACTGGTTGTTTAAGTATATATTAACTTTTATGCTCGTATTTTTGTAAACTACCCTAAGTCTTTTTTGTCATATTAGCAACATTAATATATTAATATATATATTAGTGTTGCTAATATGTTACACATTAATTTATATACATCGTGCTTTTATACCAATAATCATTATGAATATTAGACCGAAATATCCAATACCAGAAAACGAAGAAGGCAGAATTTTTGAACTCAGCGAGTTTGACGTTGATTATACCGAGGTGTCTAGCATGTTTAAAGATTTGGTGCACCTAGCTGCAAAAATTGCCAAAACAGAAGTGTCTCTTGTGAATTTAATTGATTCATATACACAGTGGTCTGTTTGTAATTATGGCTTACCTGTAGAGCAAATGGAACGTACAGAATCTGTGTGCCAATACACAATTGCTGGTGATGATTATTTTGAAGTGAAAGGCCTGTCTAAAGATGAACGATTTAAAGACAAATCTTATGTAGCCGAATATCCTAATCTTGACTACTATTTTGGTGTGCCACTTACAACCGAAAATGGCTACAACCTGGGCGCCCTATGCGTTATGGATAAAAATGTAAAAGAGCTATCGCCAGAAAATATAGAGCTACTAAAAATAGTAGGTAAAGAAGTTGTAAACCGTTTGACTACGTTAAAAGTTATTCAACAGTTAAGGGTGCAAGCAAATGTTTCGGTAGAGCTTAAAAAGAAAGTGGCACACGATATAAGAGGGCCACTTGGTGGTATTATAAGCCTTACACAAATGATAAGTATGCAAGGCGAAAACAATAGGCTAAGTGATGTACTTGAATTTATTAGTATGATTCAAAAAGCTGGAACTTCGCTATTGGATTTGGCTACTGAAATACTTAATTCAGAAGATAAACAAGCAGTTGTAGCAAAAGAAATAAATGCGAATGATTTTAGCCTAGAAACATTCAAACAAAAACTTGAAAGGCTGTATTTGCCGCAGGCAAAAAATAAAGAGATCAACTATATGGTTAACGTAGTGCCAGATAGCGTAGATATGCCTTTTCCTAAAAATAAACTACTACAAATAACAGGCAATTTAATTACCAATGCTATTAAGTTCACGCCAGTAAAAGGTAGTGTTACTGTAAGTTTAGGTTTATTTAATGAAACGACACATCAAATTCTAACAATTCAAGTGTCTGATACAGGTGTTGGCTTAGACCACGAGTCAATAAAAAATATTTTATCAGGCAAAAAAAATACATCTGATGGTACTGATGGCGAAATTGGTTTTGGTTTTGGTCTAGCATTAGTAAAGCGTTTAGTAGACGATTTAACAGGTGCAATGGCCATTCAATCAGGGCTAAATATTGGTACCACTTTTACCATTACTTTAAAATGGCCTAATCTGTAGTACTGAATTGTTATTATGTAAAATAATAATCGATTACACATTATTTCTAACGTTTACAGTTGTGTTAGCCAACTTGTAGTCTATACTGTGGGTACTAACGCATGCCATATTTTTAGTAAAATATGGACTCACATTTAACATAAATGTATATAACAAATTATAAAATATGAGTGTTTCAAGTTCTTGTAAAGCTAAAATTTTGGTTGTAGAAGATGATAGCTTTATGCAAACAATACTAAGTATGTTTTTGGCTAAGCGATTTGAAACAGACATTGCAGAAAATGGCATTGAAGCAGTCCTCTTATTACAAAATTCGGTGTTGCCTAGTTTAATTATATCTGACTTAAATACGCCAGAAATGAATGGCCTAGAGTTAATCAAATACCTGAAAGCCAACGACCATTTAAAAGCGATACCTATTATTATTTTATGCGGTGATGATAACCCACAGCAGCGGCAAAATTGCTTACAAGCGGGTGCCGTAGCATTTATCATAAAACCGTTTAATCCAGTAGAGCTTGGTGCTTTAATTGATAAAATTTTACAACCTTTAACCTAGTGTTG
>JAYWCY010000447.1:0-4016 GCA_043780175.1 Chitinophagales bacterium | reverse complement strand
CCAATTCTTTAGCTGCATCTAACGCAAAATAAGGGTTACGCAATGACGCTCTGGCTATCAATATTAAATCTGCTCGCTCATTAATTAATATATCTTCTGCTTGTTGGGCAGTCGTAATTAAGCCTACCGCGCCGGTTAAAATCTTTGCTTCTTGTTTAATTGTTTGGGCGAATGGTACTTGATAGCCAGATACTAACGGTATTTTGACGCCAAGAATATTACCACCAGTAGAACAATCAATCACATCAACACCTTTTAATTTCAATAGTGCAGCTAGTTGCACACTTTGGTGCGCATCCCATTCGCCAGCTACCCAATCTGTTGCAGATAGCCTTACAAACAATGGCAGGTCGGCAGGCCAAACTGTATTTACCGCATCCACTATTTCTAGTAATAATCGTATTCTATTTTCAAAACTACCACCGTAAGCATCGATGCGTTGATTGCTACAAGGTGATAGAAATTGGTGGATTAAATAGCCATGTGCAGCATGTATTTCTATTACTTGGTAACCTGCTTGTAAAGCTCTTAGTGCAGCAGCTTTAAAATCAGTCACAATTTGGACAATATCATCTATTGTTAAAGCTGTAGGCGCTTTGTCTGTATTATAAAATGGCAAAGCAGATGCAGAAACCGTTTGCCATCCTCCACTTGCATTAGCTATTTGTTTACCACCCTTCCAAGGCACATCGCAGCTTGCTTTTCTACCAGCATGCGCCAGCTGAATGCCTACAATTGCCCCTTGCGCTTTGATAAAATTGGTAATGGCTGTTAACTTTTCCATCTGTGCATCGTGCCACAAACCTAGGTCGCCAGCGGTTATACGACCTTCTGGTGACACTGCAGTGGCTTCTTGTATAATTAAGCTAGCACCACCCACAGCACGACTCCCCAAATGCACCAAATGCCAATCATTTGCAAATCCATCTACCGCAGAATACTGGCACATGGGCGATATAACAAGTCTATTTTTTAGTGTAATACTTTTTATGGATATTGGGGAAAATAATAATGACATTATAGGATAATTTTTCGTGCAGCAAAGGTATTATTACCAGTTACAGGTTGCTACTTGTTGGTTTACTAAATAGGAAGTCTTTTTGCAAAGTCTAAACCGCTAATTCAGATTTAAGCTTGATAAAAATTTTGGAAATACACTTTACTTAGTATATTCATTTCACTAAACTATCTGCCATGCGTTTCCCATCAGTTGTAATAACAATCGCGATATGTTTTATCGCTAGCATTAGTCGTGCACAATCCACCAGTAACCCAATAAATGGTACTTGGATACCTATCTCACAAACTATGAATGGCAAGACTTTCCCAGCAGTGGTTTATGCTTCCCAAAAATTGATTATTGATGATAGTAACTATACTGTGATTGCAGAAAGCATAGATAGAGGGGTTATTATTTATACTGCTAATAAAATGGATATCTATGGTAAAGATGGCGTAAATAAAGGGAAGCATTTTACCGCTGTTTACAAATACGAGGATAAGCAACTTACTATTTGCTATAATTTATTAGGTGATAGCTATCCTGAACTGTTTGATAGTAAGGGCAAAGGATTATTGTTTTTGTCAGTATTTAAGAAGGAAGAAAGATAGCAACATCATTTTGATAGCTACTCATTTCATTTGAAGCGTTTTATTTCTACGCCTCTACCACATCGGTTTTACTTAAATAATCATGTAACGTTTTATTATTTAAAAATGGCTGAAAGAATAGATCGATGATAGTTAACCTTGCTAAGCTACGCACCAAAACCCATAAGAAATTGGGCTTTTTACCAGTATTTGTTACTACTTTAGAGTAGCTTAAAAACTTACCCGGCGTACGTGCAAAAATGGCTTCAAAAAAAGTATAATACACAAACAAAGTTGTCCAAAAGAAAAACGCATAATTTCTACCAGTGAAGTGGTAATAAAACACATACCAATTGTACCATCTACTGACCAACATTGCCAAGAGTGCTATTAAAATAGTATCCACCAAAAAATTAATCACTCTTGTACCGATACCTACTTGTTTCATAAACCACGCTTAAATTGCTGCAAAGAAAGGAAGAATGCAATAGTTTAAAGTTTTGAGTTTACAATTTGTTTCTAAATATTACTTTTAGTTATAAATACTACCGCAACAAATACATTTTTCCATAACCAGCTTTAAAATAAGCATCGGTGCTATTTGTTTTATCTGTAGGCAAATTAAACTTGTCTAAACTATTGCCATTTAAGTTAGTAACCACACGGTACAAATACACCCCATTACCCAATTTAGCCCCAAACATATCTGAACCATCCCATTTAAACTGTGTAATATTATTACCAATATGAATAGGCCCAAGCTCATCTTTTGTAATTTCTCGCACTATTTTACCAGTTACTGTAAGCACTTGAATTTTAATATTCTGTGGCACTACACTACCTGTTAATGTAAATGCAAATGCAGTAGACGTTGTAAATGGATTTGGGTAATTAAACACATTACTGATCATGGCTTTATTATACACACTAAACACCACTCTGTATTCTTGTGTGCCCGATACATTACCAGTTTTATCTTTACCAGTTACAATTAATTCATAAGCACCATCAGCCAATAAATACGGCGTAAAGTCAATAGTGGCAACGTTTTCACCGGTTGCTAAATTAGCTGGCGTAAACCGCAATGTATCCGTATTAAATTTGTATTTGCGTAGCGAATTGTCAGGAAAACGCAATTGCACGGTCATTAAAGCAGTATCGTTTAATGCCAAATATTTTGATTCATCTTTTAGCTTTATACGCACAGCAGGCTTAGCAGCAACAATATCATTATTCAGTATGTGAATCCCGTCAAATGTGACATCTAAAATAGGCTTGGTGATATCATTTTTTACAAAAAAGTTTTTGTAAACAAAGTTGTTAAAATGATATTGCTCTGGCTGGCTATTATTTGGATTTACATCTACCAACAAAGTATTAGTACCTGTAAAATTTTGGGTATTAATAGTCGCAATTACCAATGTTGTATCGCCAGCAATTATTTTTTTAAGCTTGGTTGTAGGCAAAGCAGTCGTCGTATTGCTTTTATCTACTACTTGCATATTTACGACAATACTATCTGCAAAAGCTGCATCGCTAATATTTTTAAAGGCCAATACAACCTTTAAGTTTTCACCAGTTTCTAATGTGTCTTTAAACGTATACTTAATATTTGGTGCGATAGCACCTTCTGGCACTGGATTATATAGTAAACGCCAATAACGTAATTGGTAAGGGGTTAATTTAGTTGTATCTGCTGTTGTTAAATATAATTGCAAATAAGGATAAGTAGTGGCGCTAATATTACTAATATCGGTGATAGTTTGCGTTTCATTTAATGTAAATAAAGTATCAGCTATCGTTGCATTGGTTTTAGTACCAAGTATTTGAACTTTTACCACATTAGAAGCATTCGTTTTATTACCTGCAAATACCAATTGTTTCCATTGCTGTGCCTGCCCAAACTTTGGCGATAAAATAGTGCCTGTACTATTTAATGGCGTAACGACTGCATCTAATACCACTTTATCATATTTATCTACAGAGAACTTAGATATTGGTGTAAAACCATTGCTGCCTTTGCGATAAATAAACACAAAACTACGTGGTCGGTTAAATGAATCTATATCTGCGAAGCCCACATTTTTTAAGCGATGATACAAGCTATTGCCGGCACCATAAATACTTTCATCTTGCTTTAAATCATTGGCAAAATCGTAACCAAAAGCCTCTATAATCATAGACCTAACAACCACATAATCACCTGATGGAATAATATTATCCATAAAATCCATTGCCTTTTTTCTATCGGTAGCATTATTAGTTGCAAATGCAAAATCATATTCGCGGCCAGCATCTGCACCAGCTTGACCAGCCAAAGAACCATATTGGCCATTTTGCCCAGGATTGGTATTAAACATGGCTTTTAAACTTACAGAATCAAACACATTAAAGGTAATATTGGTAGGTCGATATGAAGCACCTCT
>JAYWCY010000446.1:0-2313 GCA_043780175.1 Chitinophagales bacterium | reverse complement strand
TTTAATGATTTTACTGAGCTGATAACTGATGCCCAATCGGTAGTTACGTGTGGTGGTACTGCTGTAGTTTTCTATATTAAAATTACTGCCGTAAGTGTAAGTGGTGTATTGCTGCGTGGTAAATGGATCGAAAATATTGAAGTTGACAATAACACGTTTATTAAAAAACTTGTGCTGCACACCAAGGTTCATTGTAATATTACTCCGGCTGCGGCCTTGCGGATCTGCATAGCTATTGTACCGGGCACTACCTTCAAAAGTAAGCAGATTGGTAGGGGTGAAATTGTAATTGAAGCTGGTGTAAAAACTACCACCGTTTTGATATTTAAACAATAATTTTTCTGCCTCGCTGTATTGGTTAAACGTATAACCTGCACTGGCATTGACACGTAGTTTTTTGGTAAATGTATAGCCGCCCCAAACACTGGCTTCGTATTCTTGACGGTTGGCAATGTTTTGATAGGTCACTTGTGTTTTTCCGGCATCTATCAATGTACGAATTTGATAAAACACATTCTTGACATTGTTGTAACCAAGTGATGTATTAATATAATATTTCCCTTTTATAAGGCTCACATTCCAATCGAAATTATCGGCTAATGATGGCCATAGATAAGGATTGCCAAAGCGAATATTATAAGGGTCGCTATAATCAATATTGGGGTTCAGTTGACCCAAATCTGGCCTGCGAATGCTTGCTCTATAAACCAATGCAGTATTGAATGTGCGATCAAATTCTTTACGGATCGTAATATTGGGCAAAACGTTCCAGTAATGATTACCAACATCACTAGAATTACCCATGATAAAGGCAAAATTAGTAGTCGTATTTTCTGCTTGTGCGCCTGCAATAATGCGCAGCGATTGGCTAATTAAATAGGTAAACCCTAGACGAATCGTAAATATATTTTGATTAAATTTAAAATCATTGCTCAATAAATTGTTTGGCACAAAACTACTATCCTGTTTGCGGAAGAATTTGGTGTTTAAACTGTTGTGATAATTACCAATTTGATAAGTGGCGCCAGTACTTAAAAATAGCTTCCCAGAATCTAAAGGTTTATCGTAACTTAAACGTGCTTGTACAGATTTGTTATAAGAATCATAGTATTGAGATTGTGTAGAATCTACACCAGTTGGCTGATAAAAAGGATCTAAAAACTGCTGAAAATAGCCTTTTCCATTATCGTTTTTACCAAAGCCCCCAATAATAGAAACACGTAAAATTTCAGCAGGATTATTAGCTTTAAGGGTGTAGCTCAATGTAAGATTATGATTATAACCTGTACCCTTGCTACCATTCACGCGGGTACTAATTTTATAAGGCGCTAAAAAGCGGTTAATATTGGTATATTGAGAGGTAGACAAGTTATCAAAGACATTAAGATTACCCTGATACACGAGATTGAGCAAATTGAATTTATTAATTTCGTAGTCAAACTGTGAGCGTAAATTTGGTCGTAAGTTGTTGCTTTTCCAATTAGTTTGGGTATTGAAATAATTGGTTGAATCAGCATACAAATTTTGACGTTTAGAATGGCTATTACCCAAAAGTTGACTACCAGAAATACCTAATATGGTGTTCGTAGAAAACTTCTGATTGCGATAACCCGCATTTGCTGCTAAACTACCTTCACCTCTTGTACCTGCACTAATAGTTACTTTACCTGTTAATCCTATTTTACCTTTTTTGGTGACAATATTTATTACACCGCCCTGTTCCGTGGCATATTGTGGAGGCGGATTAGTCATTATTTCAATTTTCTCAATACTACTACCGGGCAAACTTTCCAATAAGTCTTTCAATTGATCGGCTGTTAAATCGGTTGGCTTTTCATCTATCAATATTTTGGGTTCTTTTCCTTTTAAAAGTATTTTACCATCAGGGTCATTACTTAATAAAGGCATATTTTTTAAAATTTCAGCTGCCGAAGAGCCATTACTTTATGCACTTTCACCCACATTATACGTAATCTTACCATCTGTATTTTCTATCAAAGGTTTTTCTGCATATACAATTACTTCGTTAAGATTGGATGCAGATGATGGTTTCATTTTTATATCACCTAAGTTAAAATCGTAACGCACATCTCTAATATAAATACTATCAAATGTATTATTGGCAAAACCAGTGGCAGAAATGCTTAAGCGGTAATAACCAAATGCTAATTTTTCAAATTCAAATGCACCGTTTTTGTCAGCAACTTGTACTATTTTTTTTGTAGAATCTGGCTTTCGATAAAGTACCAATGTGGCAAATGCAATTGGCCTGCCAGTTTGCGCATCTAATATATTCCCAATAATTAATCCTAG
>JAYWCY010000445.1:0-2210 GCA_043780175.1 Chitinophagales bacterium | reverse complement strand
AGGACATTACTGCGGCTTATTTATTTGGCGAAAGAGATTTCGATAAAAGTAAATCTACATACGGCTTAATTGTAAACCCATTAGGCGCTGGCGTATTTTTAAATTATAGTAGAAATAGTTTAAATATTGATGTTTGGAATGCTTCGCACAAAGGCAGCTTAGATAAAGGCAAGCATTATCTGCAATGGGGCAATACCATAGAGCAGCAAGTAATTTCTGATAAATTGAATGAGTGGCAGTACAATGATAGTGCTGGTTACTCATTACCTTATAATCCTGCTTTTTTGCAATTATATAGCGTGTTAAAAGGTAAGGCCAACTTAAATATTACACGTTTTAGTGGTTATGTACAAGATAATATTCAGTTTAAAGATTCCGCTGATGTGATATTGCAAATAGGTGCTAGATATAATTATAATACATTAAATAATGAATTGCTGATTTCGCCAAGAATGGGTATTTCTTTTAAGCCAAAAAAGTGGCAGAAAGATGTAGTGGTAAAAGCATCGGCAGGTATTTATAACCAACCACCATTTTATAGAGAATTACGCAGATATGATGGTACCATAAATACCAATTTAAAGGCACAAAAAAGCTGGCAAGTAAGTGCGGGTTTAGACTATAATTTTAAATTGTTTCAGCGTCCAGCGAGGCTTACAACCGAGGCATACTACAAAAATATGACTGACGTAGTACCTTATGATGTAGATAATGTACGTATTAGATATTTTGGCGAAAACAACGCAAAGGCTTATGCTGTTGGTTTTGAAACAAGATTATATGGCGAACTTGTAAAAGATGCAGAAAGCTGGGTGAGTTTTGGGTTGATGAATACAAAGGAAAAAATTGATAATTTCTTTTATCAACAATATAAAAATGCAGCCGGTGAGGTAATTAATGCCAATAGTACCGACCAGGTAATTACAGATAGTGTACCTACCAATGTAGGTTATGTGCGAAGGCCTACCGATCGATTGATTACGTTTGGCTTGTTTTTTCAAGATTATATGAGTAATAATAAGAACTTAAAGTTTTATATGAATGCTTTATATGGCAGTAATTTGCCGTACAATATCCCTAATAATGTGAAATATAGAAATGCGTTAGTGATAGAGCCTTATATTAGAGTTGATATGGGTTTTAGTGCGTTGTTATTAGATGGCGAAAAAGCTGCAAAACGCAGTCACTCACCTTTTAAAAACTTTCAAAGTATTTGGGCAAGTATAGAAATTTTTAATATTATTGATCGAGCAAATACGATTAGTTATTTATTGATTAAAGATTTTCAAAATAACACATTTACATTACCCAATAGGCTTACACCAAGATTGATTAATTTAAAGTTAATTACTAGATTTTAGAAGATAAAAAGCGTGAATTTGAATAGTGGAAAATAAACTTTGAAACTTAAACTGGTGAACTTTAAACTAACAAACTATAAATCTGTGCCTTTCCAATTAAAATTAAGGCTTATTTGATGGAATAAATTACGTTGATAAAAGCCACTAGCATAGCTGAAATGTAGCTTTTTTAGCTTTACACCTACACCCATTGTAAATCCATTTAGCGAGTTGGAAACGTTGTATGCACTTAAATCCTGCCCTCTTAAAAAATTATAGCCTGCTGCAATTTCAAGCTTATCGCCAACAAAAAACTGCGATGCTACAACTATATGCGACAAAGTTTTATGAAGTAAATTTTTATTTTGAATATCATTGCCTTCTGCAGCATTAAAACTACTATCGTTATAACTAATAATAAGCTGTTGTAAGTGGTGTGCTGTTAGCGATAGTTGTATGGGTGCTTTTGCTAGTTTTTTAGTAATACCAACCTGAATATCAAATGGTAATTCTTCTTTTAAACCACTGTTACTATAAGTTTTTATTTGTGTACCTATGTTTTTGGCTACTAAACTTATTTGTAATTGGTTGCTAGTATCATAGTAAGTAAGCCCAATATCTGTCGCTATACCGTTACTTTTATATTGGCCATAACTACTGCTGATATATTTTAAAGTAGCACCAAGCCAAAAGCGGTCTTTGTATTGTTTAGATGCCATTACTTGCACTACATAATCATTGGGTGAAAATGTGCCATAAATATTGCCAATTGCATCTGTTTGGGTAATCATACCATAGTTTAAATAATTGACGCCAAAGCCAAGGTTTATAGCTGGTTTATCAGCATAAAAACTTGTCGTTAAGCTGTAA
>JAYWCY010000444.1:0-7370 GCA_043780175.1 Chitinophagales bacterium | reverse complement strand
ATAATTCAGGATTTTTAAGCGGCTGGATAATTTTCATAGAAATTTCCTGCTTCACTTTTTGCATACCACCTACATCTTCAAACTTTAGGTTGGGCTTTTCCATAAAAAACTGTGGTAAACTACCACCTTCAAACTCATTATCGCCAAACAAATCTTCTAAATCCTCGTCTTCATCGCTCATTAAATTACCCATATTTGGCATTCTTAAAGCCCCATCTATTTCATCATCTTTAAAACCTGGATTTAGCTGCAATACTTTCTTATACACGGCAACTGCTTCACCTGTAGAATGTTCTTTTAATAGCGATTTTACAAAAGGCACCATGTCTTCCCAAGTTAATGAATTATCTGCCATTAATGCTTCGTAAACCAATATTGCAGCACTGTATTTTTTCTGCTTAAAATACACCGATGCTAAGCCTTTTCTAGCCTTAGCATTACCATAATTTTTATTTAATACTTCTTGATATTGTTCAGCAGCATCATCTAACATATACCCTTTAATCATCAACTCTGCTAAGTGTAATCGCAATGGGATATTATCTGGCGAAAACAATAATGCTTCTTTCAATTGCTCAATACCTTCATTCATAATACTAAAATTTAATAATAAATGGTTTACTAACCAGCTTCATTTTTGCTTTACACTGCAATATACTTTTTTTATAGACCAACTTTTATACCAATATGATGCTTTTGTTGCGTCGCACACTTGTACGGTTTGTTCTTTATTGAACAAATAGCCACATCTAAGCTACCACAATATTTATCGTAAATATAATAGCGCAAATAACCCAAGCTAGCTAGCTCGGGTTATTTAATAATAATTATACATTGCAAATACTTTGCAAGTGTTTCGGTATTTACAATAGTTGCAGTGTGCGACGCAACAACTGCTGCCTTGAAAAACTACTGTTGGTTACAAAAAATGCTAATACAACATCCGTACTTTAATGGTTTCTTTTACATTACGCAATAATTCGGCGGCTTGTTTTGATAGTTTTTTATCGACATCCAACACCACATAACCAATATCGTCGTTTGTTTTTAAATATTGACCAACGATGTTAATATGGTGCTTACTCAACTCGGTATTGATGGCACTTAACACACCCGGTACATTGTTGTGAATGTGTAATATTCGATGTGCGCCTTCAACTGGTGGCAAGCCAATAGCAGGAAGGGTTACAGAGCCATTGGTAATACCTTTTTCGAGGTATTGAAACAATTTATTACTAACGTCGTCGCCAATATTTTCTTGTGCTTCCTCAGTACTACCGCCAATATGTGGCGTTAAAATAACATTACTTAACCCTTGTAAAGGCGTGGTGAATGTGTCGCCATTTTTTTCTGGCTCCAAAGGGAAAACGTCAATAGCTGCACCGCTTAATTGCCCCTCTTTTAAGCTTTTTGCAAGTGCATCTAAATCAACGACTTCACCGCGAGCGTAGTTAATTAAGATAGCCCCTTGTTTAAAAAATTTAAGGTTTGTTTTATTAATTAAATTTTTAGTTTGCGCTGTTTCTGGCACGTGTAAAGAAATAATATCGGAACTACCAACCAAATCTTTTAAGGTTTTACAAGCAACAGCATTACCAAGTGGCAGTTTGGTTTCGGTATCGTAAAAACGTACTTTCATACCAAGACTTTCTGCTATTACACTTAGCTGAGAACCGATGCTACCGTAACCAATAATACCCAATGTTTTGCCACGCATTTCAAAGCTACCTTTGGCTTCTTTGTTCCAAATACCTTTATGTGCAGCTGCATTTTTATCAGGTATTCTGCGAATAAGCATGATACTTAGCCCAATTACTAGTTCGGCAACGCTACGTGTATTACTATAAGGCGCATTAAACACGGTAATACCCTGCTTAGTGGCCTCTTTTAAATTGACTTGATTGGTACCAATGCAAAAGCAACCAATGGCTTGCAATTTTGCTGCGCTATCTAATACTTTTTTAGTGATTTGTGTTTTGGAACGAATACCCAATAAATGCACATCTTTTACTGCTTTAATCAACTCTTCTTCACTTAATGCACCGCCCAGTTTGGAAACGTTTGTATACCCGTTTTCTTTAAACCTCTGAACCGCTTTATCACTAATGTTTTCTAAGAATAATATTTTAATCTTTTCTTTTGGATAGCTGGTCAATTCTTGCTTGCTCATGCGACAAAAATAATTAAATTAGAAATCATTTAGACAATTTGAAAATAATTAAACAAGTGAGGACTATAACTAGCTATGTGTTAAATAATTACCAATTGAATTTAAAAAATTATTAATCTAAATAACGTGTTTAATACAATTTATATGTCGCTTAAAAGTCACAAATAGAAACCTAGAAAAATACAATCCCAAAACTTCAAACCCTATATTTGCCACAAGTGAAAATTTAGTGCCCGATGCAGAAATTTAAGATAATTCCAGTTCTCTCTTTTTTAGTTTTAGCTTGTAGCAATACACCAACCAATCACATAACAAAAGTTATTACTAAGCCAGTAGTTGCTGCACCAATAACCCCAAAAGAAAAAGAATACTATGCTAGTCTAATAGGGCCTTTGTACAAAACCATGTTGTTAGATAAGGGTTTTAATGGTGCCATTATCGCTGCAAAAAATGGGGAAATTGTATTTGAAGATTATCATGGGTGGTACGATTATAAGCGTAAAGACAGCATTACGGCTTTGACACCTTTTCACATAGCTTCTACCTCTAAAACATTTACTGCAATGGTTATATTGCATTTAATGGAACAAGGAAAACTGAACTTAGATGACAATGTTCAAAAATATTTACCCACGTTTCCCTATCAAAACATTTCGATAAAAAATTTATTAACACATAGAAGTGGCCTGCCAAATTATGTCCATTTTATGGAGGGCGGCAGCGAAGTAGAAATTATTAGAAAAAAGAATAAAAAAGGTAAAACCATTAATATAAAACGTGTTGTAAAAAGTAAAACAGATGGCTTTAAAGGTATTGCAACTAATAAAGATGTATTGCAATTTATGATTACGCATAAACCTCCTATTGAAGCCAGCCCCAATAGAGTGTTTCATTATTGCAACACCAATTTTGCCCTATTAGCATTAATAGTTGAAAAGGTTACAGCTATTGACTTTCCTAGGTATATGATGGATAGTGTATTTGTGCCATTAGGGTTAAAAAGTAGCTATATCTTTAGTATAAAAGATACCGCTAATTACCATCCATCTTACCAACCAAGTTGGACACCTTTTAAGTTTGAAAAATTGGATTGCGTATATGGCGATAAAAATGTATACAGCACAGTAAGAGATTTGTTAGAATGGGATAAAGCGTTGTATGCTGGCAAATTTGTAAGCCCAAAATCTTTAGAACTTGCATTTACGGGCTATAGCAACGAAAAACGTGGTGAGCATAATTATGGCTTAGGCTGGCGCTTAATAGAAAAACCAGACCAAACAGTGGTGTATCACAACGGCTGGTGGCATGGTAATAATGCTGTTTTTCAAAGATTAATAAAAGACACGGCAACCATTATTATATTAGGTAATAAGTTTAATAGCAATATTTACAAAGCAAGTAAAATGTCTTCTGTTTTTACTGGCATTGTGGATACCACTAAAACTATTGAATAAATTATAATTGTACTATTATAAGAAATACAAGCACCATTCAATTTCTCAGTTTTTGAAATTGTATCTTTCTGATAACAATAACCCTTGTAAAAGTACTAATTGAAAAAATTTTTCGCACACGATTGCATATTGATAATTAATTGTTAAACGTTTCCCCTACTTTTGAAACCCTATATAAAACTAAATCACTAAAACGAAACTTGCGTATGAACAACTTGTTTTTTTATGCCGTACCAGCAATGGGTATTGTTGGTTTGCTGTACACTTTATTAAAGTTTAATTGGGTATCTAAACAAGATGCTGGCAACGAGAGAATGAAAGAAATAAGCACCTATATAGCTGAGGGTGCTATGGCTTTTTTAAAGGCAGAATGGAAGATTTTAGGTTATTTTGTTGTAATAGTCGCTTTGTTATTGGGCTTTATGGCCACTAAAAATGAAGGCAGCCATTGGAGCATCGCTATCTCGTTTGTAATTGGTGCTGTATTCAGCGCAACAGCTGGTTATATTGGTATGAAGGTGGCTACAAAAGCCAACGTTCGTACGGCACAAGCGGCTAAAACAAGCCTAGCTAAAGCATTAAATGTATCGTTTACGGGCGGTGCAGTTATGGGTTTGGGTGTTTCAGGCTTAGCTGTTCTTGGTCTTGGTAGTTTATTTTTAATATTAAAACATTTTTTCTCCCCAACTGGTGATGCTGAAGGCATGCTAAGAACCATTGAAGTGCTTACAGGCTTTTCTCTTGGTGCAGAAAGTATTGCTTTATTTGCCCGTGTTGGTGGTGGTATCTATACAAAAGCGGCGGATGTAGGTGCAGATTTAGTAGGTAAAGTTGAAGCTGGTATACCAGAAGACGATCCTCGTAACCCTGCAACCATCGCTGATAATGTGGGTGATAATGTGGGTGATGTAGCTGGTATGGGTGCTGATTTATTTGGCAGTTATGTGGCAACTGTATTAGCAACAATGGTACTAGGGCAAGAAGTTACAAATGCAACTGGTGGTCATTTAATAGATAAATTTGGTGGCTTATCGCCTATTTTATTACCAATGGTCATTGCGGGTGTAGGTATTTTATTGTCTATTATAGGTACTTTATTTGTCCGCATTAGCGATACTGCTGGCATCAGCACACATGCTGTACAAAAAGCACTTAATATGGGCAATTGGGGCTCAATGATATTAACGGCTATTGCTTGCTATTTTTTAGTTAATTATATTCTTCCAGAAACTATGACGTTGCGTGGTCTTGAATTTACACGTAATGGGGTAATTGGTGCTATTGCAGTGGGCTTAATAGTTGGTGCTTTAATGAGTATTATTACTGAATATTATACTGCAATGGGCAAACGTCCTGTAATGAGTATCATTCGTCAATCTGCAACGGGTCATGCTACCAATATTATTGGCGGTTTGGCTGTAGGCATGGAAAGTACTTTTTTACCAATTTTAGTATTAGCGGGTGGTATTTATGGTTCATTTGCTTGTGCAGGTTTATACGGTGTAGCTATTGCTGCTGCTGGTATGATGGCTACAACTGGTATGCAATTGGCCATTGATGCGTTTGGCCCTATTGCAGACAATGCTGGGGGTATTGCAGAAATGAGTGAATTAGAACCAGAAGTACGCGAAAAAACAGACATTTTAGATGCGGTAGGGAATACAACGGCTGCCAGTGGTAAAGGTTTTGCTATTGCTTCTGCAGCATTAACTTCTTTGGCTTTATTTGCTGCGTTTGTAGGTGTTGCAATGCCCAATAATCAACACATTGATATTTATAAAGCGGATGTTTTAGCTTCATTATTTATTGGTGGTATGATTCCTTTTATCTTCTCTTCATTAGCCATTCGTGCAGTGGGTGAAGCAGCGATGGCGATGGTTGAAGAAGTTCGTCGCCAGTTTAGAACAATACCCGGTATTATGGAAGGTACAGGCAAACCCGAGTATGATAAATGTGTGGCTATTTCTACAGAAGCATCGTTGAAAAAAATGATGTTACCCGGTGCTATCACCATTATTTCACCATTACTAATTGGATTTATTTTAGGGCCAGAAGCTTTAGGTGGTTTTTTAGCTGGAGCAACAGTTAGTGGTGTATTAATGGGTATTTTTCAAAACAATGCTGGTGGCGCTTGGGATAATGCCAAGAAAAGTTTTGAAAAAGGTGTAGAAATAAATGGTGAGATGTATTACAAAAAATCTGAACCTCATAAAGCATCTGTAACTGGCGATACCGTGGGTGATCCATTTAAAGATACATCTGGTCCATCAATGAATATCTTAATTAAATTAATGTCTATTGTTTCTTTAGTTGTTGCCCCTACTTTGGCACAAATGCACAATGCCAATGCAAGTGTACCAACTACTACTAAGAAAATTGAAGTAAGAGTAATTGATAAAGAAGTAAGCGATAGTAATACTACCATAACTGTTAATGCCGATGGTAAATCTACCGATGCGTTAATTGAAGCTTTGAAAAAAGATGGTTTAGCAACGGGTAATGATGTACAACTGAACATTAATAATGGTGTAATTACTGTTAATGGCAAAACATTATCTGCCGAACAAATGAAAAAATACATTCAATATTTACCATCGAAGAAATAATAATAACTGGTTTTCTCTGCCAAATCCCATCTTTTAAAAAGGATGGGATTTTTTATTTTAAATAGCAATATCTTGACATGGGTACCTTATTTTAGCCAAAATATTTTCACTATGTTAAAAAAAATACTAGTGGCATTGTCACTTTTCATCATCTTATTATCTTGTAACTCTGGTAGTAAAAGCGAGTTACAGTCTACCGAAGCCACTGATACCACGAGCTACATAACAAACGATACGATACCAAATTACCGCAAAACAATAAACCACGAAGCTGCTGCCAGCTTTAGCAAAAATGTTCCAGACGAATTTAATAAATGGGTATTTCAGGTGGATGTTTATGAAACAAAAGAAACTTTTAAATATTTAATGCGCATTAAGTATAAAGAACTCGTAGTTACCGACTCTTTACGCCTACCAAATTTTGGCATTACCCCTAAAATAATTTTAAAAAGTGGTAAAGAACCTTTAAGCTGTATCATAGGATTTGCAGATAAAAAAGACGATTTTAAAGAATACAGAAAAGTATTTATTGATAATAATCGCTTAAGAATGGTAAGCTTAAAAAGCTATTTTGTAGGTGTTTATCAAACCAAAAAACAATGAAAAATAATTTATTGTGCTACCAGTATTAAAATTCGATTAAAAAACAACCTTTACTAAAAACATTTCGTAATTATTTTTCAAAAAATAGTAAATTTGGTATGAAATCCGAATAATCAAAAATCAATCCTATGTTAGTTAAGCTAAAACTAAATGCTGCTTTCATTGCAGTTTCCGCACTTGTTGTTACAGCCTCTATCACCGCACCATTTACCAACATGTTTGGTAAGCACTACAAAAAAAATTTAGACTATTCTTGTTGTAAAGGTGATCAGCTAGTAATTAATCATTACTATACAGTTAAATTTCTTTGGGCAGATGTATCTTCTGGTTACACCATTGAGCCTACAGGAAAAGCGTTACCTGGCGGCTGTAACATCAAATGCAACTAAAACCTTTCTATTCAATATCCAAGTATGAAAAACTCCTAACCTATGACGACCTAACCACTAAACTGGTTATAATTCATTTTAGCCTCCATTCTTGGGGGCTTTTTTAATTGGGAAATATTGGAAAATAATACGAATTTTACTAGCAAAT
>JAYWCY010000443.1:0-4376 GCA_043780175.1 Chitinophagales bacterium | reverse complement strand
ACTGGTACCGACCCTGTTTTTGCGGCCATCGGCGATTTGGATGGCGATGGCAAACCGGATATAGCAGTTACGAATCTGAGTTCAAATACCGTATCTGTTTATCGTAATGCAGATATTGTAACTACCTGGGATGGCAACACATGGAGCAATGGGCTACCAACTGCAAGTGTAGTTGCCATTATAGCCAGCAGCACAGCCCCCGCTAGTTTTACTTGCAAAGCCTTAACCATCAATAGTGGCGTTACCTTAACCACCACAGGCATGACGGCTACTGTGTATGGCAATATCACCAATAATGGCAATGGCTTAGCTGGTACTGGCACGCTAAATATTGCAGCCAATAGCAGTATCAGTGGTAGTAATCTAGCTGTAACAGGCGTGTTAACAGTTGGTTCTGGTGCCACTTTAACCACCAATGGTTTGCTCACTTTAAAATCAACGTCCATCACCAATACTGCAACAGTTGGCAACAGTGCAGGAGCCATCAGTGGCAACGTAACGGTAGAACGCTATATACCAGCAGGTAAAAGAGGCTTTAGGTTTTTAACAGCACCCGTAACCACCACCAATTTTATTAAGGGCAACTGGCAAGAAGGTGCAATAAGTAGCACAAGCAATCCAACACCAGGTTATGGAACCCATATAACAGGCACTACAGTAGACCAAACCAATGGCTTTGATGCCACAGCAACTGGTAATCCATCTATGTTCCAATTTAATAATGCAACACAAGTATGGAATACTGGTATTGCCAATACGAATGCGACTAATTTAATAGCAGGCAATGCCTATAGACTATTAGTAAGAGGTGACAGAGCGTTTGATTTAAGTACCACATCCACTACTAATACTGCCACTACTTTAAGGGCTACAGGCAGCTTAATAACTGGCGCAGTAAGTTTTGGAAGCGGCAGTAGTAGTCCGTCAAGTTTACCAACACTAGCAGCCAATGCAAGTGAGTACAGTTTTATAGGCAATCCTTATGCATCGCCTATAGATTGGAATGGGTTAACAAAAACTGGATTAACAGGTTATTACTATATCTGGGATCCTACGATTGGTACTAGAGGCGCTTATGTATCCTGTTTTACAGATGGAACAAAAAGCAATAGTTCATCTGCAGTAACCACAGCTATACAAAGTGGACAGGCATTTTTTGTACAAAATACATCAGGTGCATCAACGAGACAATTAGACATTTTAGAGACAAATAAAACAACAGGTAATACAACGACTACTGTGTTTGGAACAACCACAAGCACTGCTGCAATGAGTATACAATTGTATCTAAAAGCAAACATTGCCACAGGAACATCACAAGATGGTGCTAATGTGCTCTTCAACAGCAATTATAGTAATGCCGTAAATGATAATGATGCTGGTAAATTTACCAATCAAGATGAGAACATCGCTATACAAAGAGGCAATAGTGTATTGAGTATTGAGAGAAGAAACTTACCTGCCACTCCTAATGATACGGTTCTGCTAAAAACATGGCAGTTGACACAAAATAAGTACACCTTACGAATCGTATCTAGCCACTTTGATGCAGGTTTAACTGCGTATTTACGAGACAATTATTTAAATATTGAAACACCGTTAAACCTTGCTGGAACAACTGATATTGGCTTTACCACAACAGCTATTGCAGCTAGTACCGCGTCAGATAGATTTAGGATCGTCTTTCATGCGCCCATTATATTGCCTGTTTCAATCACTAACCTTACAGCGTATCAAAAAAATAGCGGGGTGCAAGTGGAATGGCATACAGTGAACGAACTGAACATAGCTGCTTATCAAGTAGAAAAATCAGTTGATGGTTCAATATTCACAAAGGCTGGAACAGTAACTGCAACAGGCGCTTCAAGCTACAACTGGTTCGATGCTGCGCCAGTGAATGGCAGTAACTACTACCGTATCAAACTGGTTGACAAGACAGAAACGTTCAGGTACACACAAGTAGTGAACGTGAAGATGGGCGGCACCAATAACAGTTTCACTGTGGTGGGTAATCCAATTAGGAACAAAACCATCATCCTGCAATTGGAAAACGTAGAGAAAGGCAGCTACACGGTAACCGTGTTCAATAACCTTGGTCAAACCATTGCTACCAGCACCATCATCCATGCAGGCGGTTCAGCCACTGAAACCATTGCACTTGGCAATGTAGCGGCAGGTAGCTACCAGTTGCGCATCATTGGGAACAATGTGAAGGACAACAGGGCCATCATTATTGAATAGACACGCAAATTCCAAAGTTTGACTGTTCAAAAGGTCGTTAGCACAATTGAACAGTCAAACTTCTTAAAACAATCAAACCATATATTAAGCACTATGAAATTTAAGATATCAACCATACAAGTCATAATACTTGCAGCCTGCATCCTTATTCCTTTTTTATCACACGCTCAGCCTAGCTTTCCCGATAATACAACTGATGTGCCGCCAGATACGCCAGTGGATGGAGGGCTGAGTTTACTGGTAGCTGCAGGTGTAGGCTATGGAACAAAAAAGTTAAAAGAGAGGCGGCAGAAGTAGCGCCTGTTAATGGCTAAAATGGCGTTTCTACATTTAAGTGGGCAAATCTGTTAAGAGGTATTGTTTTAGGTAAGCAAATGATGGCAACTTGCTTGCAGTGAGCCAAAGACAATGGCAATACCAATGTATACCTTGAAACCATGCCTGAGCTAAAAAAAGTAATAGCGGTTTTGCGAAAAATTGGGCTTTCAATATCTAACCCAACCCATAGGAAATAGTGGGCATAATGGCTGCAATATTTGGATGTAGAAAGAATTGGAAGGCGAGTTTTATTGATTGACACCTTTTATAATATTAGAATAAAAACTTTCTAACAAATTCCTATCTTTTGTAATAATCAATGCTTCTGCTTTTAAGCCACTGTTATAATGCAAAAGTTTTCTTTGACTTGTTAAAAGTCCTTCGGGAAGTAAAATCTTAGCAAGAAAACCACTATCTGTTGCGATATTACTAATATATTGAAGCCTACCTTTAACAAATCCAAATTCGTTAAAAGGATAAGCAGAAAGCCGTAATTGTACTTGCTGCCCAACTGCAATTTTACCAAAATTGTTTTGCGGCAACATTGTTTCTGCATAAAATGCAGATGAATCAGGATTTACAAAACCTATTAATCTACCATTCTTTAAAAATTGATTTTCTTGTATTGGTATAGAGAATTGCACTTTACCAGCTATAGGTGCTTGAATTAAAAACCGTTTTTTCCAGTCCTCAATTTGACTCTGAAGGTTCTGTAAAGCTTGCCTAAAAATCAGTTGCTGCTGCGAAATAATATGAGATAATTCATTAATTTCTTTTTGCTTTTCGTGTATTTGTGTTTCATTAGTCAATAAGCCAGCTTCAATTTGTGGTATCGTTAATTGTTTAGTAATCAGTTTACTCTGTTCATTTCTGTAATCTTGTTTAGAAATTACCTTGTCTTTGTACAAGCCTTCATTGGCCCTATAGCCATCTTCTGTTAGTTGTAAATCTAGCAACAATAATTTTTTCTGTGCCAGCAAATTCATCTTCGTTTTTTCAAGAAAAGCAATATCTGTTTGTAATACTACTTTTTTATGCGGGTAATAACCGTTGTTTAAATAATCAATAAATGTTTGATAAGCTATTACAAATGGCTGATAAACTGTCTGTAACTCACCTAAGGCTGCATACTTTTCAATAAACAGTTTTTGAATTTTATCAGGATTATTATTCTGCAAAAGAGTAATGGTCTCATCTACTTTCTTGGATAGAGACAATACTTCAAGAGGATTAGCATTACTTTCAATCCAGCCAATAACTGTCCCTTTTTGTACAACTGTATTGTTATTTGCAAATAATCTCACTAGTTTGCCATCTTGTAGGGGTATAATTTCTTTAGGTGCATTTGTGCCTGTTAAAGTCGCACTCGTGGTTACTATTTCAGGATAATGGATAAACAAGGTGCCAGCAAGTAACAACAATAAAATAAACGCAAAAAATAATAATGCCCATTTCGCCATAAAACTAGGCTGCCGAGATAAAATCTCTTGCATAGGTTCACTACGTAATGCATTGTTTTCAATAACAGCTTTTTTATGATTTTCAATATTATTCAAGTCTTGTTGCATTGATTATTATTAATTACCCAACTCTAATTGATTTTTTACCAACTCATAATAGCTACCCTTTAGTGCAGATAAGCTAGCATGAGTACCTTGTTCTATAATACTACCTTTTTGTAGTACGATAATATTATCGGCATGTTTTACTGTACTTAGCCTATGTGCTACCACTACCACTGTACGGCCTTTAAAAAACCGTTGTAGGTTTTCTGTAATTGCTTTTTCGTTGTTAGCATCTAGTGCATTCGTTGCTTC
>JAYWCY010000442.1:0-4228 GCA_043780175.1 Chitinophagales bacterium | reverse complement strand
TCAAAGACGCAACAGCGGCTGGGCACCTGAATGCTTAATCGCATTAGATGCTTCGTTCCTCAGCATGACAAACCAACCTTTGCGTCCTTCGTCTTCTTTGTTCCTTTGCGTGAAACTCTTCATTGCGTGCTTTGTCTTCTTTGTTCCTTTGCGTGAAACCGAAACCCTACGCTTAGATAAAGCCCCATAAAGAACAGAACGTACAATTGAGTGACACAACCGTAGCACCATATTACTACCACTGCTAGTGACCACAAAAAAACTTCGCTTAGGGGTCATTAAAATTCATTTCAATCAAAGCAATCATACTTTACTTTTGCCACAAATTTTTTGTAATGACTTTTATAGAAGAACTACGTTGGCGTGGCATGATTCAGGATATTATGCCAGGCACAGAAGCACAATTGGCGAAGGAAATGACGAGTGCCTATATTGGCTTTGATCCTACGAGTGACAGTTTACATATTGGCAGTTTGGTACCTATTTTATTGTTGGTGCATTTGCAAAAAGCTGGTCATAAACCGTATGCCCTTGTGGGCGGCGCTACTGGTATGATAGGCGACCCAAGCGGTAAAAGTGAGGAACGTAATTTGCTAAGTGCAGATGTATTGGCGTATAATCAAGCGGGTATTAAACAACAATTAGGACGCTTTTTAAACTTTGACGACAGCTTGCCTAACAAGGCCGAAATGGTGAACAACTACGATTGGTTTAAAGAGATATCGTTTTTAGAATTTATACGTGACGCTGGCAAGCACATTACCGTAAACTACATGATGGCTAAGGACAGCGTGAAGAAACGCTTAGAAGGCGATACTGGTATGAGTTTTACTGAATTTACGTACCAGTTAATTCAAGGTTACGACTTTTACTGGCTGTACCAAAACAAGAACTGTAAGCTACAAATGGGCGGCAGCGACCAATGGGGCAATATTACCACAGGTACAGAATTAATTAGGCGTAAAGCTGGTGGCGAGGCATTTGCATTTACTTGTCCACTGGTAAAAAAAGCCGATGGCGGCAAGTTTGGCAAAAGCGAGAAAGGTAATGTGTGGTTAGATGCAGGTAAAACAAGCCCTTATCAGTTTTACCAGTTTTGGTTAAACGCTAGTGATGCAGATGCAATGGCTTGGATAAAATTATTCACCTTATTGGATAAAGCAACGATAGATGGTTTAATTGCCCAGCATGAGGCAGCACCTCACTTACGCATTTTACAAAAGACACTGGCAGAGCAATTGACGGTGTTTGTACATAGCAGGGCAGATTATGAGTTTGCTGTAAAAGCAAGTGAAATTTTGTTTAATAACGATACGGCTGAAATATTACAATCGCTTAATGAAACGCAGTTGTTACAAGTAATGGATGGTGTACCTACCGTGAGCATTACCAAAGCACAAATTACAGAGGGCTATGATTTTGTAAGCTTTTTAGCAGAATCCGCAATTTTTCCCAGTAAAGGCGAAGCCAAGAAAATGTTGCAAGCTGGTGGGTTATCAATCAATAAAGTGAAAGTGACTAGTGAAAAATTGGTTGTAAGTAGTACCGATTTGTTGCAAGAGAAATACATGTTGCTACAAAAAGGCAAGAAGAATTATTATTTGGTGGTGGTAACGTCTGAACTGTGATTTGGAAGGATTAAGAGGATTTACAAGATTGTTCTATGTGCCTATGTGTCTTTGTGGTAAAATTAAAACATGCAGAAAGTTTATTTTATATCTGGTTTAGGTGCTGACAAACGGGCATTTTCATTTCTCGATTTATCTTTTTGTGAGCCTGTTTTTATTAATTGGTTACCACCAAAACCCAAAGAAACACTAGAAGCGTACGCGGCTCGTTTACAAGCTACTATTACTGAACCTACACCAATAATCGTGGGCTTATCATTTGGTGGCATGTTAGCCACCGAAATGGCAAAAAATGACAGTAATGCCAAAGTGGTTATTATTTCAAGCAACAAAACCACAGCAGAGTTCCCTTTTTGGTTAAAGATTGGAAAATACCTGCCTATTTACCAATGGCTACCCGATATTGCTTTTACAACTACAAAATTGGGGGTGTATTGGTTTATGGGTGCCAAAACAGATACAGAAAAAGCAGCCATCAAAGCAATTGTAAACGATGCCAAGGTTGACTTTTATAAATGGGCAATTGGCGCCATTTTACATTGGCAGAATAGAGAGGTACCTAAAAATGTGTTTCATGTTCATGGTACAAGTGATAAAACTTTGCCATTCTTTTTAACAAAATCGGTAGATGTAAGTATAAAAGGTGGTGAACACTTGATGATTATGAACAAAGCAGCGGAAATAAGTGCGCTACTTTTAAAAAAAGTTTCAGGATAGGCTAATTTTTTTTGGAACATCGTAACCTCACCCTTATTTTTGCAACCCGATTAGAAATAATCAGATACGGATTGGGTTATTGTGTAATGGTAGCACTACAGTTTTTGGTTCTGTCTGTCTAGGTTCGAATCCTGGTAACCCAACCAATAAAAAGGCAATCTTTTATTAGATTGCCTTTTTTGTGTTCGTATATTTTCGGGGTATTTAGCTTAGGCAATTTAAAATAAAATGCATAAACCCATTGATTTTTAATTGGTCATAAAACCACTACACCAATTTCAATCTTTCTGCTGCCCATTCTGGTGTTACATCTCTTTGAGGGCTAGCCAGCATTTCGTAACCAACCATAAACTTTTTTACTGTTGCAGAACGTAATAATGGAGGATAAAAATGCATATGCCAATGCCATGCATCATGATTGCCATCATTTACTGGTTGTTGGTGCATGCCTGCTGAATAAGGAAATGATGTTACAAATAATTTATCATATTTAACAGTAAGGCTTTTAAGTATCTCTGCTAATGCCATTTTTTCTATTTCATTAAACTGTGTAATATCCTGCACATGTCGCTTACTTATAATCATTGTTTCGTAAGGCCATGTTGCCCAAAATGGTACAACTGCTATAAAATGCGCATTTTTACACACTATTCGTTCAGCTTGTTTTATTTCAAGTGCCGCATAGTCGCTTAATAAGCTGTTGCCTGTTTTGTTATAATAATCAGCTTGACACTTAGTTTCCTTTAGCAATTCTGCCGGCACATCGTTTAACGACCATATTTGCCCATGTGGATGCGGATTACTACAACCCATGACATCACCTTTATTTTCAAAAATTTGAATGTATTTAATCCAAGTATTCGTTGTTAAATCTGCAAATTCTTTTTGCCACAAATCCACCACTTTTACAATATCAGTTACCGCCATTTGTGGCAGGGTTAAATTGTGTTGTGGGGAAAAACAAATTACTTTACAAATACCTTTTTGCCCTTTTGCTAGTAGCAAATTATCAAGATTATATTCGCCATCAGGCGTGTCTTTCAGCAATGCGGCAAAATCATTATTAAAGGCAAATGGTTCAACATATTGTGGGTTAATAGAGCCATCTACTCGCATATTACCTGGGCACAAATAACAAGTAGCGTCGTAAACCGGCCTGTTATTTATTGTAGCGGGTTCTACTTTACCTTGCCACGGACGCTTGGTACGATGCGGTGATACCAAAATCCACTCACCAGTTAAGAGATTTAAGCGTTTGTGACTGTGTTCTTTAAGATCGAAGTTTGACATACTTACAAATGAAATTTGGTTAATTATTTTTTATTTAGCAATTGCTATTAGAGAACGTATTAATACCATTATTAAAACAGAGTTGTTCGTAGCCTTCAAAATAATGAACTGAACTATGAGCATTAAAAAGCCCCTAGAAAGGGGCTCTATAACGATTACTTACCTAAAATGGTTATTTATCTTGCAAATATTGCTTGCTAAATGTGTCATACTGTTTTAGTAAATCATTGGCTTTGCCTTGTTTATCAAAAATTGATTCCCAGGTACTTAAGGGCTCCCAAATAAAAGCACCTTTTCCTTTGCCATCAGTGACATTAAAAGCAACTTTATTTACTTCCTCTTTTTTAGCAGAATATTCTACCACAACCAATTCTTTATGATAACGTCTTGAAAGATGATTCATATTATCCTGCAATTCATCAATAGTGCCATGCCATTTTGGGTAATAAGACAAGCCAATCACATCAAACTGCACACCACGAGCCAGCATATTATCTATAAAAAATACCGACTCAGCATTTTGACCACCCAATGCTACATGTAGTAACATAATAATGGTTGGGTCAACCGTTTTTACAGCAGCCGTACCTGCA
>JAYWCY010000441.1:0-7258 GCA_043780175.1 Chitinophagales bacterium | reverse complement strand
TTATAACCAACGTAAATCTATTTCTACCAACCTTACTGATAGAAACGATTTTGGTACTACGCCAGACCAAATTCATCAAGATCAAACAGGTACTAACGAAGGTTATTTTGCTTTTTTACGTGGTGGTTTAGATTATTTTGTAGATAATAGAAACACATTTAGTATTGCAGCCAATTACAATAAGGGTCAATTTAATAACGACCAAGATCAACGTGTAGATTCTACTGTGAATAATGCGCCAAAATCGTACAACCTTATTAATAGTATGTCTTCATTTGTATTTAAAAACTTTGGTTCATCATTAAGCTTTAAGCACAATTTTGAAAAGAGTGGTCATAATATTAGTGCAGATTTAAACTATAATTACAGTACTAACGACAACACAGGGTTAATTAACACACAAAATTATTACCCTAATACAAGTACCCCTACCAAAAATCCAATAAAACAACAAACATTAGGTAATGGTGAAAATAAGTTCTTAACGCTGCAAACGGATTACGAAAACCCATTATCAGAAAATACGAAATTAGAATTGGGTGCAAGAGCAGCTATCAGAAACTATAGTAATCTAAACGGTCAATATTTTTACAATGCCGGTACTGGTAAGTATGATTATTTTGCGTTACTAAGTTCTAATTACCAATACAAGGATGCAGTATATGCGGCTTATGGAAATATTAGTTGGAGAGCCAAAAAGTTTAGCTACCAGTTAGGTTTAAGAGCTGAAAGCTCTAACTACAATGGCGGTATTATTAATCAAAGTACCACTAAAGATTCTTCGTTTAAAGTAAACTTCCCTATTAGCTTCTTCCCAAGTGCTTTTGTTACCTATAAATTATCAGAAAAGCAAGATTTACAATTAAACTATTCACGTAGAATTAATCGTCCTAACTTCTTTCAGTTAATTCCATTTATTGACTATTCTGATCCATTAAATTTAAGTAATGGTAATGCGACTTTAAAACCAGAATTTACCAATTCCTTCGAGGTATCCTACAACAATGCTTACAAGAAAAACGCCAACTTATTAATTACTGCTTACTTTAAACAAACAGATGATTTAATCACGCGTTTTCAATACAAGGATAAAAACCCTGCGCCACAGCTTACAACTGCCGATAGCGTTGTATTTAACACTTATATTAATGCAAATAATAGTGTTGCATACGGTTTAGAAGTAACGAATAAATTGCCCGTTACTAAATTTTGGGATTTGACTTTAAATGTTAATATCTATAATTCAAAAATTAATTCAACCAATGTAAACAATGGTTCAAGCAACCAACGTGTAAGTTGGTTTGGTAAAATGAATAACAGTTTCAAATTTAAGAAAGGAGTTTCTATACAGTTTAGTGGCGATTACAGAGCTAAAAGTTTATTGGCTCAAGGTGGCGGCGGTGGTGGCCGTGGCGGTGGAGGCGGTGGCTTCTATGGTGGCGGTTCTAACTCTACTGCACAAGGCTATAACTATCCTAGATATAGTTTTGACCTTGCTTTACGTAAAGATTGGACTTGGAAAAATGGTCAAAGCGGTTCGTTGACTTTTAGTATGGATGATATTTTTAGAACACAATTGTCTAAAACTTATTCTGAAAGTATTTATTTTAACCAAGTAAGCGAAAGACGGAGAGATCCACAAGTATTACGTATTAACTTCAGCTACCGTTTTGGTAAGTTTGATGCTACCTTGTTTAAACGTAAAAACACCAAGGCTGACCAAAGTGGTGGCACCGAAATGATGCAGAGTAACTAATAATAAAGTTCTTAAGTATAAAAGTAGTAGGCCGCGCAAATATTTGAGCGGCCTACTACTTTTAACAACTAATTAGCCATTAAGGCTTCAACTGAAACAAAGCTGCAAACATGCTATCAGCCTTTTTATCATAGCCAATTAAAAGCTCCTGCTTTAACAAAATAAATGATGGGTGTTGCTGTAAAATAAATGCGACCATGTCTTCATTTTCTTGTTTAAATACAGAGCAAGTAATGTATAAAAAATAGCCGCCCGGTACTAATTGCTTAATAGTATTGGTAATAATTTGCTGTTGCAATTGCACATATTTGTCAATATCTGTTGACTTAAAAAAACTAAGTTGCTCTGGTGTGCGGCCCCAAGTACCACTACCCGTGCAAGGTGCATCGCATATAATAAGTTGGTAGTTGATAGTTGACGGTTGATGATTGGCGGCTTCCCCATAACCTGTCTTCAATGACCGATGACCAATGAGCAATGAGCCTGTGGAAGTTAAATCTGCAATTACCGTATGATAAATAGCAATACCAGCTTTTGCCAATCTATTTTTTAAGTTTTGAATAATAGTGGCTCTAATATCGCTAACGGTTAGCTTTAAATTACCCAACACATCTACTACTAAAATAGATTTACCACCGCTTGCAGCGCAACAATCCCAAACGGTGATTGGTGATTTCTGATTTGGTATAAGTGATAAAAACGCTGCAATGCGCTGTGACGAATAATCTTGCACCACTACTTCCCTATCAGTTTGCAATATGTCGTCAATTTTAGAGGTATTTGGCAGTGCCAAACAATCTTCTGTTAGCAAGCTAAAGGCAATATTAGCTTCCTGCAGTTTTCTTAATACTTTGTCTTTCTGCTTTGGCCGTATGCGTAAAAATAAGTCTGGCTGCACCAAATGCGATGCCGCAAACTCCTCACTATCAATGCCCTTACTTAGATCATTTACAAAAGGAAAAATACTTGATAGGCTAATATTTGGGTAAATGGAAGTTATAAACGCTAGTTTCTGGGTAATAGTAGCATTGGCATGAGCTAGCCAATCTGCTGTAAAAAATGTGGTAAAATCTGTAATAGCATGGCTAGTAATAAACAGTGCAATTTTAATGGTTTCTTCTATAGATAACTGCTTTGTTGCATTTGCAAGACGAAAGTATAGAAAGCAAAAATGCGCAATATGCTTTCTATCTTTTCCACCATACTTTTTATTGGCTGCAAAATGCTGCTTTAAATAATTACTTAAAGGCATTGCACCATCGTACTGCTTTATAATGCTTGTTGCTGTGGCTATATGTTGTTCTAAATACTTCATGTGATGGTAACAATAAAGCCGCTGAGAAGACTCAACGGCTTTAGAAGATTTGCAATATGTTGTTACTTGTAAAAATAATTTAGTTGCAATGTTTGCTGCGGCCTACCAGCAGAGATGGCCACACCACTAGCAGTATTAGGCAAGCTGGTAGTATTATATGTTCTGGTATAGGTAACTGCTAAGTCACTTGCACGCCCAGTTTTATCAATTAAAGTGATTGATAAAAAATTATTAACTCCTAAGTAATACTCACCTAAAGCGATTAAACTTTCGTTACCATATTGTAACGGTGAAACTTTAGTATCATAGGTATAAATTGTTTCTAAAGAAAATACAGGTGATACACCCATTAAATAACTATAATATTTTACATCAGTTGTGTTTCCAGCAGCATCATAAGTTAAATCTAAATAATAATAAGGCATAGCGACACTAGTGGGTGAAGTACCGAAATACGTATATCTAGATATTTTAGAATTGGTGTATGCGTATGTAATACTATCAGTTATATATCCGCCATTGCTGTTAGCCAGCTCAATTACGTAATCAAAATTTGAAGAACCAGCTGGGTAATGAATTTTAGTGTATACAGTATCGTATTTTGAAGGTAAAGCAGATTTTGCTGAATATGAGATTTTTGTATGTTGAGTTAATTTGCCATTCACATCTCTTATATAATATTCAGTTTCATCAACTTTATCCCCGCTGGAGACCCCTACTTTTGTTATTTTAACCAACTTTTTTGTAGTATCATAACTGTAAGTAAATGTTAATGTATCTGTGTTTGAAAGCGCTATAATTTTATCTAACAAACTACCACCTGTTGCACCAGGTGTTGGTGTAACGGGTGTTGTTGGCGGTGTTAATACCAGATCGTCCCACACAATGCTCTTTTGGCACGATGAGAATAGTATTATAACCAATAAACTTAATAGTGAGGTGCTTCTCATAAAAACTTATTTGCATTAAAGATACCTATAATTCCAATAACGTTTTCACAGGATCTTTTCCAATTAGCAATAATTCTGGTTTTTCTAATAATTCCTTCACTCTTACTAAAAAGCTGACGCTTTCTCTACCATCAATTACACGGTGGTCGTAGCTAAGTGCCAGATACATCATTGGTCTTACTTCTACTTTACCATCAATTACCATGGCTCTATCTTGAATTTTGTGCATACCCAAAATAGCACTTTGAGGTATATTAATAATTGGTGTACTCATTAAGCTACCAAAAACACCTCCATTGGTTATTGTAAATGTACCGCCTTGTAAGTCTTCAGCAGTTAATTTGCTGTCTCTAGCTTTACCAGCTAGAACAATTACCGCTTTTTCTATTTCAGCCATGCTTAGGCTCTCTACATTTCTTATTACAGGCACAGTTAAACCTCTTGGTGTACTTACTGCAATACTAATATCTGCATAATCGTGGTATTGAAAATTGTCACCATCAATATACGCATTTACTGCAGGCCATTCGCCCAATGCAATCGCACAAGCTTTTGCAAAAAAGCTCATAAAGCCCAAGTTTACACCATGGCTTTCTTTAAACTTATCTTTATATAGTTTACGCGTCGCCATAATTGCTGTCATATCAACCTCATTAAATGTGGTTAACATAGCAGTGGTATTTTTAGCTTCTACCAACCTACGGCTAATGGTTTTGCGCAGGTTGCTCATTTTTTCTACACGCACATTACGTGTAAATAATTCAGTACCAGCAAATGCTTTTTTACCAGGATTATTTAACGCATCCAACACATCATTTTTCATGATTTTACCACCAAAACCACTTGGTGTAATTGAGCTTGTGTCCACTTTTTTATCAGCAATAATAGCCGAAGCCACAGGTGTTGCTTTAATATCGTTTGGTACAGAAGGTAATGTTGCTTGAGATGGCACGGCAGCAGGTTTAGCTTCTTCGGCTTTGGGTGCAGCAGCACCAGTAGCTGGCTTTTCAGCAGTGTCGTCAATCTGTGCCAATACCGATCCAATTAAAATGGTATCGCCTTCGGCAGCAAGTTGCTTTAATACACCTGCTTTTTCAGCATTTACTTCAAAAGTTGCTTTTTCGCTTTCTAGCTCTGCAATTACTTCATCACGTTCTACGTAGCTACCTTCTTTTTTGGTCCACTTTAATAATGTTACTTCACTAATCGATTCGCCAACGGTAGGCACTTTAATATCAATCATAAAATTCTATTTCGTAATTATATCTTTTTGTTATCGGCTTTAGCCGTTTATTCAACATCGTTGCGTCGCACACTGCAACAGTTTTGTACTTTTTTCAGCCTTTCCCACCTTGTATTAAACTTTATCTCACTCAGATACATGAGCCATCACTAAATACTAAAAGCCGTATCGATTATCTCAGCTTGTTCTTGGGCGTGCACTTTTGCGTAGCCAGTAGCAGTTGCAGCACTTGCATGACGACTAATTACACCAAAATTGATGGACTTTAAATTAGACTGCAAGAAAGTAGCAGCTCCCATATTTAATGGCTCTTCTTGCACCCAAAACCACATTGCTTTACTGTATTTCTTGTACAATGCATCTAATTGGTTATAAGGCAACGGATACATCTGTTCTAATCTTACAATTGCAACATCCGTTCTATTATCTTTCTGTTGTTTATCGGCCAATTCAAAGTACAATTTACCGCTACAGAACAGTACCTTCTTCACATTACTTGTGTCCTTAACAAAAACATCATCTATTACTTCTTTAAAACCACCATTTGTAAACTCGCTAATATGGCTGTAAGTACCTGGGCTACGTAAGTTAGCCTTTGGCGAAAAGTTAATTAGTGGCTTTCTAAACGTCCAAGTTAATTGCCTACGCAATGCATGAAACAAATTGGCAGATGTTGTTACATTTGTAATTACCAAATTCAACTCTGCGCACATTTGTAAAAAACGTTCTAACCTTGCACTACTATGTTCTGGTCCTTGCCCTTCATAACCATGTGGCAATAACATAACCACACCATTTTGACGTTGCCATTTTTGCTCACCAGCAACAATAAACTGGTCAATCATCGTTTGCGCACCGTTACAAAAATCTCCAAATTGAGCTTCCCAAATTACCAACGCATTCGGATTTGCCATAGAGTACCCATATTCAAAACCTAACACACCATATTCACTTAACAACGAATTATAAATTCTGCATTCGGCTTGTGTATCTGTAAAATGGTTCAGTCTATTATATTCTTTATTTGTTTCTTCATCTCTAAGTACAGCATGTCTATGGCTAAAAGTACCACGTTTCACATCCTGACCGCTCATTCTTACGATATTATCATCTACCAACAATGAACCATATGCCATTAACTCACCAGTAGCCCAATCTATTTTTTGCTCATTTTCAAGTAATTTTACTTTATCCTGAATCAATTTTTCTACCTTTTTCAAAGGCTTAAAGTCAGCAGGCCATTTCATCAAACCTTCAAACAATAGCTTCGCATTTGCTTCAGAAATAGCTGTACTTGGTGATGCTTCAAAATCACTTTGGCTAGCTTTCTTCATCTCTAACCAAGCTAATTCTGGTGGTTGATATTTATATGGTAATGGATGTTGTTTTACTTCATCTAAACGTTCTTGCAAGTCGGCCCAAAATTTCTTCTCCATTTCTTTAGCCAATTCTTGCGCATCTGCCTCACCATTATTTAATAAATATTGTACATATTGTTCACGTGGATTGGCGTGTTTATCAATCAACGCATACAATTGTGGTTGTGTATATTTAGGATCATCACCTTCGTTATGGCCATGTTTACGGTAGCAAACCATATCTAAGAATATATCGCTATTAAACTCCTGGCGATACCTAGCTGCAATATCTGCACAACGTACAGTAGCCTCTGCATCATCACCATTTACATGCAATACAGGCGCTTGCACCATTGCTGCAATTGAAGTACAGTAATCAGCACTTCTTGCATCTTCAAAATCAGTTGTAAAACCAATTTGGTTATTAATAACATAGTGTATAGTGCCACCAGTGTAATAGCCTTTCAAGCGGCACATTTGCAATACTTCATACACAATACCTTGACCTGCCACAGAAGCATCCCCATGTATTAATATTGGTAAAATTTTATCAAAATCGCTTTTGTACAACACATCGGCCTTTGCTCTTGCAAAACCAACCACCACGGGATCTACAGCCTCAAGATGCGAAGGATT
>JAYWCY010000440.1:0-7338 GCA_043780175.1 Chitinophagales bacterium | reverse complement strand
CATAGAATTTTGTTAATGGTAAAAATCTTTTAAATCAAAATAATCCTACTAAATCCACGTTCAGACATTTAACCAATTTCTCATAATTTTTTCGCCATCTGGCGTTAATACACTTTCTGGATGAAATTGTACACCTTGCACATCGTAGATTTTGTGTTGCAATGCCATGATGAAATTGTTTTCATCTCTTGCAGTCACTTCTAATACTTCAGGAAAATTATCATCACTAATTACCCAACTGTGGTAACGGCCCACTATTAACGCATCATCAAAACCATTGAATAGTTTTGGGCTTGCAATTGATGGTTGACGATTGACTTGTATTGGCGTCGCAATACCATGATAGACAGACGACAAATTAGTGAGCGTACCACCGAATGCCTCGCCAATCGCTTGATGACCTAAACACACGCCTAGTATAGATTTAGTAGCTGCATATTGCTTAATGAGAGGCAACAATAACCCAGCTTCTTCTGGTATGCCTGGACCAGGTGATAAAATGATTTTATCGTACTGATTGACATCTTCTAAAGCAATTTCATCGTTGCGAAAAACAGCAACTTTTTCATGTGTGATTTTCTCAACCAAATGCACCAAATTGTAGGTAAAAGAATCGTAATTATCAAAAACAAGAATAGCCATTATAAGTTATGAATTATGAGTTATGAATTATGGTTTATATGTTTCGTTTGTTTTTTGTAGTAACTATTGCGCTTCTTATCATTTTGAGAAGTTCATTCGCTTGAGTATAAATACATGTAAATTCTTATTCGTTTAAATAATCTGTTTCTTTCAACAATTCAAGCCACTAAAGGGTTTCATCGCATTCTTTTTGAGCAATTCCTAGTTTATGAGTAAAGTCGGCTGTGCTTTCTGCATTTTGAGCTTCTCTTACCAAAGCACCAACGCCTGTCCCACTTCGTAACAATTGCTTACTTAAAACAAATGCTTTCTTTACAGTACACAAATGCTTGTATAAGTTCACTATACGAATGGCTATTAAGAAACTTTTGTCTTTTATAATACTTTTCCTTTCACTCATAACTTATCATTTATCACCCATAACCGTTCTGCTTTCTGAATCGCTTTTTTTAGTGCATTGAGTTTGTTGTTGACTTCTTGCAACTCACTTTCAGGATTGGAAGCCGCCACAACACCTGCACCTGCCTGATAAAACAATGTATTATTTTTACATAAAAAAGTACGAATCATAATGGCGTGATTACAATTCCCATCAAATCCCATAAAGCCAATACCGCCTCCATAATAACTACGGTTAGTAGTTTCAAAACTATCTATCAAATGCATGGCCTTAATTTTTGGCGCACCACTTAAAGTGCCTGCTGGAAAGGTTTTGGCTAATAATTCAAAAGGATTACTATTAGGGCGAACGGTAGCATTTACCTCGCTTACCAAGTGAATTACGTGGCTATAATATTGCACCTCACGGTAATGGCTCACACGCACTTCGTCGCATACACGACTTAAATCGTTACGGGCCAAATCTACCAACATCACATGTTCTGCATTTTCCTTCGGATCTAACAATAAAGCCTCTGCAGCAGCTTGATCTGTAGCATCATCACCTGTTCGTTTAAACGTGCCTGCAATTGGGTGAACGGTGGCTTTGCCATTGGCAATTACCAACTGACTTTCTGGTGAAGAGCCCATTAATTTATAATCTCCATAATCGAAGAAAAACAAGTAAGGCGATGGATTGATATTGCGTAAAGCTCGATACACATTAAACTCATCACCAGTAAAACTTTGTTGAAAACGACGGCTTAACACGATCTGAAATACATCGCCTCTAAAGCAACTTTGAATGCCTTTTTTCACCATGTCAACATAAGTCTCGTTGGTGATATTTGAGGTTTCTACACCGCTAACAGCAAATGGATAAGTTGGTACATCTTTGCTTTTAATTAAGCTTTCTACCACTTGCACATCACTTTCTAAGCCTTCAATTTTATTTTCGCACAAGTACAATTCATCTTTAAAATGATTGATGGCAATCACATATTGATACAAACGATAGCGCATCAAAGGAATAGCTGTAAGCTGTGTATCGTGTGTTGTTAATTTTACAGAATCAAAAAATTGAACCGCATCGTAAGTGGTGTAACCATATAAACCTTGGGCAAATTTTGCAGCCTTTTCAGTGGTTGCAGCCATTTCAAAACGGTTCATAAAGTTCCACAAATGTGTTGGCACTTCATTTGTTTTATTAATGGCAATACGTTCTGGCTGTTCGTTTGGCAGCTTAAATTCTATACTTTTAGTGTCGGTAATTTCTATACCAGCAATGGCATTAATACCAATAAAACTATAGCTATTTTCTGCCACATGATTGTCCGTACTTTCTAGCAAAATGGTATCACGAAATTTATCACGAACACGTAAGTAAATGCCTACTGGTGTAAACACATCAGCCAGCAATTTTTTAACCTTGGTTTCAATTAGTATTTTTTTCATGTGCCCTAGCCCTAAAGGGAATTATTATGTTTTGTTATTAAATGTTTTTCGCTTTACCAAACAATCCCATTAATCATTAAAATCTTACAAAATCTTGGTTCAGACAAGCCCAAAATGAAAAAACCCCAACATCACTGTCGGGGTTTTCTTTGAAAATATATTTTCAAATTCAGTAATGCCATAACATTACAATACCCCTGTAAGGTTTGTATGCCACCACCACTGACTATTTAAGATTGTTTGTTTCATTTGAATTGCAAATATGGGTTGATGATTCGTAAATGCCAAAAAAAATTATAAAACCCCCTTCGTACTTGGCAAATAATTACTCAAAGGATCACGCTTGACAGCCATTTTAATGGCTTTGGCAAAGGCTTTAAAAATGGCTTCAATTTTATGGTGTTCATTATCGCCCTTGCATGCAATATTTAAATTGCATTTGGCGGCATCGCTAAAAGATTTAAAGAAATGGAAGAACATTTCAGTTGGCATATCACCAACTTTCTCACGTTTAAATTCAGCATCCCACACGAGCCAATTTCTACCACCAAAATCAATCAATACCTTCGCTTCTGCTTCATCCATTGGCAAGGCATAGCCATAACGTTCCATACCACGCTTATCTGCCAAAGCCTTACCAAACGCTTCGCCCAAAGCCAAACCCGTATCTTCAATAGTGTGGTGTTCATCAATATGCAAATCGCCTTTGGTAACTATGTTTAAATCCATTTTGCCATGACGTGCAATTTGGTCAAGCATATGGTCAAAAAAACCTAACCCTGTTTCAATATGTGCATTTCCGCTACCATCTAAATTAAGCTCTACACGAATTTTAGTTTCATTGGTATTACGTTCATGTATTACATGGCGCAAACCAAGTTTTAAGAACTTATAAATCTCATCCCAATGGATAGATTCTAACGCAATCGTGGATTTTAAATCCTTTACTGCATCACTTATTTCTGCACCGCCAAGGTTTGGATCATTATTGAGCCAAATGGCTTTACAGCCAAGGTTTTTAGCCAATTGCACATCGGTAATTCTATCACCAATAACAAAGCTATTGGCCATATCGTATGCATCTGTATTCAAATACTGGGTAAGCATTGCGGTACCTGGCTTTCTTGTGGGCAAATTGTCAGCTGGTAGTGACTTATCGATACACACATTAGAAAAAACAACGCCTTCATTCTCAAAAGCCTGCATGATAAACTGCTGTATTGGCCAAAAACTAGCTTCTGGAAAACTAGCTGTACCAAGCCCATCTTGATTGGTTACCATCACCAACTCGTACTCAAATTCATTGGCAATACGCGCCATAAATTGAAAAGCATTTGGGTAAAATTCAACTTTATCCCAGCTATCAATTTGGTAGGTTGGCGGTTTTTCTTTTATTAAAGTGCCGTCTCTGTCTATAAATAAGATTCGTTTCATTATTCTATTTATCACCGTAATGAGAATTACAAGAAACAATTATAATACTTTGTTCTGTAACCTTGTAAATAAGTCTATGTTCGTTGGTAATTCTTCTGCTCCAATAACCTTTAAAATTTCCTTTTAAAGCTTCTGGCTTTCCCAAGCCAGTAAATATATTTCTTAATATATATTCTATTTGTTCACCAATTTTAAGCGCAATTTTTTATCAAGAATTATCCATGCTTGATATTCATCAAAAGCTTTTCTATCAAATGAAATTAGTCTCATAATAAATCGTCTAATTTCACTTTTACCAATTCAGTTGTATTATTCTCAATATTATCAATACGCCTTTTAAGCTCTGCGGCATATGCAGGCTCACGAAGCAGATATTCATTTATTGATTCTTCTTCTCTTACACTTATTACAACCTCTTTACCTTTTACAAATGCTTTTAGCTTATTAAAAAACTCGAGTGTAAAGTCGTCATCGTGCAATGTTATTGTTGCTTCCATCAAATAAAATTTACTCAAAAATAACTAACTTAATTTATTTCTTTTTAGGCGCTCTTACTGCTTGAACTTCTGCTACGGTTACAGCACTTGCTTTATTACCCCAACTAGCACGAATAAAAGTTAATACATCTGCAATTTTTTGGTTAGATAATTCGGCGTGCGGCGCCATATTATTACTATAATATTCCCCATCAATAGGTATACGGTCTGTCATACCTTTTAATACAATAGAGATAATTTTCTTTTTATCACCCACCACATCGGTACTTTCAAATAATGGTGGATTTAAATGTTGCACACCACCACCATCTGCTTGGTGACAGCTTAAACATTCTTTTTGATACACCGCTTGTCCCCTAGCCATTGAAGCAGCAGGGCTTTCGGCAGCTGGTTTGGGTTGTCCTTTTTTTACTTGCGCTATTACTACAAATACGGTAGTTACTGATAAAGTAACAATAAGAAATGATTTTTTCATTGGGTAATGATTGCTTTTGAAAATATTTACGATTGCAATATAAAAACTAAAAACTCCATTACGAACAACAACTATTTAAAGTGTGCAACGTAACGGAGTTTTTAATGATTCGTTAACTGGTAACTCAATAATTATTTACCAGTGTACATAATACGGTAAATAGTACCTTTTGTGTCGTCGCTTACATACAAAGACCCATCAGGACCTTGCGCTAAACCACAAGGACGGTGCTCTGCACTACGTGTAGATGTTACTAATTCTTTACCAGAAAATCCATCTGCAAACACTTCCCAATCTCCGCTAGGCTTACCATCTTTAAATGGCTGGAATACAACAAAATATCCTTTTTGCGGTAATGGTGCACGGTTCCAACTACCATGAAATGCAATGAAAGCACCATTTTTATAACGTTCTGGAAATTGATTACCGGTGTAAAATAACAAACCATCTGGTGCCATGTGTCCAGGAAATGCTGCAACAGGATTTTGGAATTTAGGATCGTTAGACACCATTTTACCATTACCACCATATTCTGGTGCTACCATTTTTTTACCTAACATGTGGTTATAGTAAGTGAATGGCCAACCGCTGTTTGACCCTTGCTTTACCTCAAACATACATTCTGATGGTAATTCTGCACCTGCAATACTATCATAAAATTGTGGCCAGTTTTGGTACAATTGATCACGACCATGCTGCATTACAAACAATGAATTGGTTTGCATATTCCAATCTAAACCAACCACATTACGTAAACCAGTGGCATAGCGTATACCGTCAGCGTAAGTTTGGTTTAATTTATCAGCTTTAAACATCCAAATACCACCCGCAGAATCTAAAATTGGGCAAGGTGTACGACCTGGTGACTGTAAGGTTCTATCTTTTTCTTGACAAGAGTTAGAGTTAGCACCAATATTCACATAAAGGTTATTATTGTTGTCAAAAACTATAGATTTTGATGGATGTTGCCCCATAAGCAAGCCAGTAATTATTTTTTCTGGTGCTTCAGGATGAATGACTTCATTTTTATTATTTAATTTATACCTGAAAACTTCGCTGTTTGAAGATGCATATAAGTAGCCATTTCTAATGGCAATACCTGTACCATTATAATTTCCAAATGCAAAAATGCTATCAATTTTACCATCATTATTCACATCAATTAGGCGAAGCACAGCACTTTTATATTTACTTTTTGAGCTAAAATCGAGCTTCGTATAAATCTCTCCTTGTGGCGTAACTAATAGATGCCTAGTACTGCCCAACCCATCTGCTACTTTTAAAGCCCCAAAGCCTTTTGGCAATTTTAAGTCCGCATTATTAGCATCTGCCTTTATAGTAGCTACAATAGGTGATTTTACAATTTTAGTTGTATCGCCATTTGTATTACTGGCAAATGATTGCACCGTAGCAAGTATTAATATACCCGTTAGATATCTTTTCATGTCATTCAAATTTTTAGAGGTTAAAGTTATTGGTTTACATTGCTAGAAATAGTACCGTTAATAAAATCGTGGGTAAAAAATGAAAGAGCCATCAACAAAATAGTTATTAATCGCTGACATGCTTAGTCTTAAAATTATTTTACTGTTGTAGTTGTAATGGAGGTTATTGCTATGGGTGCTTCGCTACCCATTACTAGCATAGTACCAGTCATTTCCATTTTGGTAGCATCTGCTTTTAATATAGCAGTTGCTGCATCATATACCCGCACTGAGGTAGAAGTACCTGTCAAGTTTTGTTTCATATCCATTCCCATTTGTTGGATGGTTTTTTCAATTTTTAGCGAACTGGTGGCAGTTACCTCAATTTCTGCAGCAGTCACTTTGGTGACTGTAAAAATGGTGGTGTTTTTAGTACCATCACCACTACTCTCTTCTGTCCATTTATAACTTTCTTTAATATTGTCAGCGGCCAACGTTAAAAACACCATTCTAGCCCATTCGCTGTTTGTAGGTACACCATTTATTCCAACATCAGACTTCCCTTTTACTTTTCCATTCTCAAGTATTACATCTTCTTCTTTATTAATATTTTTCATTAGTTCAGCCGCCTGAGGATTATTAGCAATGTTTTTATCATCACTACTAAACCTATTTTCTTGCCCCATCATATTAACGGTACCTGATACTTTTTTTAAAGTAACACCAGCTTTTAAAACGGCTGCATCCACAGATTTTGCTGATAGTTCTGCAGTCATAGTTGTGGTCACAGGTATTTCCATATCCTGCCCCATCATATTAATTTTAGTAGTTGTTTTACCAGAGCTTTCTAGCTGAACCTTTGTACCAACAGCTATTTTATTGGTTTGTGCTTGAACACCTACAGCTAATAGCATAGCTGCGCAAACGAATAATTTTTTCATGTATTGATTTTTTTATTTTCAAAAGTCATTGACTACCACCCACCACTGGCACCACCACCACCACTATCGCCGCCGCCAAAGCCGCCAAAACC
>JAYWCY010000439.1:0-6988 GCA_043780175.1 Chitinophagales bacterium | reverse complement strand
TGTTAAAGCAAAAACAGCAAACCCAATAGCAGCAGCAATATTACAGAATAAGGTAACGATGCCCATACGGCCAACCATGGTTCTAAGGGCTTCTTCTTTGTTCCCCGTGTCTTTATAAGCAGTGTGATATTTATTTAAAAAATAGATACAATTCGGGACACCAATTACCACAATTAAGGGTGGAATAATAGCCGTTAATAAGGTGATATTATAACCAAATAATTGCATAGTAGCTAAGCTCCAAACGACGCCCATACCTACTACTAATAAACTCATAATAGTTGTACTGATACTACGGAAAAATAAAAATAAGGTTATCGCCGATAATAGAAAAGAAGCAATTAAGAAGTAATTCATTTCGTGTTTAATTCTATCGCCTATAATGGTACGCAAATATGGCAAGCCACTTATTTGTACCGTAATACCCGTCTCTTTTTCAAATTGCGTAATTGGCTCTAACACAGTAGCAATAAGCCTTGTACGACTTTTACTATTTAATGTATCTTTATTTACACTTGCGCCAACCAAGTAAGCTTTGGTTTCTGGGTTGTATAAAATACCACGATAAAAAGGCAAGCTTTCAAATAGAATTCTATCACTATCCAATTGCGCTTGTGAGGTATAGTTGTACTGAAATAAGTGTTTGGTTTTAAAACTTTTTGACGCAGTATCATTAATTAAGTTCAATGCATCTGGTACGCTTAATACTTCAGTTACATCTGGCACTTTTTTAAGTGCTAGATGTAATTTACCTACCGCATTAAATACTTTAGTTGTAAAAAATTGATTGCTCTGAATACCCACCACTACAGTACCAGCATCGTCTCCAAATTTAGCTTTGAAAGTCTGCATATCTTGGTACTTAGGATTATCATCAGGGATAGCTTTTGTAAAATCGTAACCAATTTTTACTTTTAATGCTAGGCTGATTGCAATGCCATTGATAACCATTAGAATAACTAATAATGGCAACCGATACTTTAAAATGAACTTACCTAAATTATACCACATAGTAGTAATTAAGAATTAGAAATAAACAATTAAGAATGGAAGCAATCGCATTAATATTTGCTAGGATAAAAGTTGAAAAGTATCAAATGCTCCAGTATGCGACGCAACTACAGATTGGCTTTACACCTTAGCCAACCCAATAAAATTTTACACAAACCAATAACCAATTAACTGGCAACCAATACCAACCAGTAAACCACTATACACTTCTATAGTGGTATGATTACTTACTAAAAAACGACTGGTACAAACCAACCCCGTAAGTAGCACCACAACGCTAATAGCAGTACCTAAAGGGGTTTGGTAAAAAAATGATGTAAGAATTACTGCTGCCAGTAAGCCGCCCATAGCAATGCCATGTAAACTAATTTTGATAAAATTATTGAATACCACACCTACTGCCGTGGCTATAAAAATACCGAAATAAAAGAATTTCAAAGCAGCAGGCTGGTCAGTAAAATTGCGGCTTAAATAATACATCCACCAATAAAAAAACATAGATATAAAATACGGCACAATACGCTCTTTCTGCGTACGTAAAAATATGCTTTCGCTAAATTTTACACGCCACAAAAGGAATACGGCAAAAGTTGGGAAGAAAGCTGTCATCCAAAACACGCTGAATATTCTCAGTTTTAATTGCCACTCTGTAATACCAGCAAACTCTAACCTAAATTGATATACCAAAAACATAAAAAAATAGGTGGGTATAAACACCGGATGCAGCAGGTAAGAGATAATTTTTGCAGGCACTTTTAACAAGTTACTCGGCTGATATGGTAGAGGAAGTTCTGCTTGTTCCATGTTTTAAGTTTGGTGTTTTTATCTTCCCTTTAGGGAGTAGGGTTATAATTCTTTACGCAATCTTGCCACAGGAATATTTAATTGTTCACGATATTTCGCCACCGTTCTACGAGCAATATTGTAGCCTTTTTCGTTGAGCATGTCCGTTAAAAACTCATCACTTAATGGCTTTTGCTTGTCCTCTGCATCAATCATATTACTTAAAATTTCTTTTACCTCACGGGTACTTACCTCTTCACCACTATCGGTGCTAAGGCTTTCGCTAAAGAAATATTTTAAGCGATAAGTACCAAATTCTGTTTGCACAAATTTACTATTGGCTACACGACTTACCGTACTAATATCTAAACCCGTTTTTTCAGCAACATCTTTTAAAATCATGGGCCGCATATTGGTGACATCGCCCGTTAAAAAAAACTCTTCTTGGTGACGCATAATGGCGCCCATTGTAGAAATAAGCGTTTGCTGACGTTGCTGAATCATCTCAATAAACCACTTAGCGCTGTCTATTTTTTGCTTAATAAATATCACCGCTTCCTTTTGACGTTTGTCTTTTTTAGTACCCTTATCGTACTCTTTCATCATGTCTTTATACCCTTCACTTATTTTAAGGTCTGGCGCATTACGAGAGTTAAGTGTTAATTCTAAAATACCATTGTTGTTAATAATATAAAAATCAGGCACAATATAGCTTTCAGCCTTATTTATTTCACCAACATTACCACCAGGTTTTGGGTTAAGTTTAATGATTTGATTAATCACTTCTTTTAAATCTTCGTCGGATAAATTGAGGCCACGCTGGATTTTTTCGTAGTGCTTTTTAATAAACTCATCGTAGTATTTACTCATTACTTCAATGGCCAATTGCACACCAATACCTTCTGTATTCTTCCGTTTTAGTTGCAGTAGTAAACATTCTTGTAAATCTCTGGCACCAACACCTGCAGGATCAAACTGTTGTATTTGTTTAATAATTTCTTCAATTTCTTTATCGTCTGCAATAATGTTTTGCCTAAAGGCTAAATCATCTGCTATTGAGCTTAATTCTCTACGTAAATAGCCATCATCGTCTAAGCTACCAACGATTTGCTCTGCTATTTTAAATCTGCGTTCATCTAGGTCTAACATGCCCAATTGGTTTAATACCAAATCGAAGAAGCTTTGCTCTAATTTTATTGGGATGGTTTGCTTGTCATCCATTTCAGGATAATTATCATCCTTCATTTTATAATCAGCAATTTCACCATCATCATCTACCACATATTCACTTATATCAACATCTTCATAATCTTCTTCGCTACCATCTTTCTCAAATTCTTCATCAGGCGATGTCTCAAATTCATCTTTCATCTCATCACTGTTATCATTGCCATCTTCATCTTCGCCCACTTCTAATGCTGGATTTTCTTCTAATTCTTCCTTTATACGCTCTTCTAAATTAGCCGTAGGCACCTGCAACAATTTCATCAGCTGAATTTGCTGTGGTGATAGTTTTTGTAATAATTTCTGTTGTAACGATTGTCCTAATGCCATATTTCCAATTACTAATTTGAATTTCTAAATTTCACTATTTTACCTATTAGAAATATATACTCCGCCTAAAATAATACCTAAACAGCCAACTTGAAATACCGTAATTAACTCGCCATAATAAAACCCCCATGCCACTGCAATAAATGGAATACCATATGTAACCATTGCAGCAAATAAAGCCCCTGCACGTTTTACCAATCTGTAAAACAATACCGATGCAAAAGCAGTACCTATAACACCTAATATACAAGCAGCCAGAGTTGATTTCACAATTGCCATATTACTAAAAGGCATTGCAAAATAACCCGTAAAGCCCAATATAATAACACAAGGCACTATTAAAAATACAAAAGCCATCGCTGCAATATTTATAGATGCGATACCTTGCATGTGCCTACCCACTAAATTTACATTAATAGCATAAAAAACTGTGGCTAATAATACGAGCGATACATACCCAAAATTACCAACATCTAGTCTACCATTTGGTGCCACTAGAAAAAAAAGACCCACTAAACCAACAACAATACCTGCTATTTTTTTAAACTTTGGTTTTAGCTGAAAGAAGAAAACACCAATTAAAACAGCACACAAAGGTGTAAGCGAATTGAGCATCCCAGTTAAAGCGCTACTTAATTTGGTTTCTGCTATGCAAAATAGAAACGCAGGAAAAAAGCTACCTAACAAGCCAGACAAAACCACAATACCTAACTTTTGCTTTGGTATTTGCTTAAAAGCTGACATTGCAAAAGGAATTAATACAATACCAGCACTTAAAATACGCAAAGCTGCCACATGATATGGACTCAATGATTGCATACCTACTTTCATCAATAGAAAAGAACTACCCCAAATAAGTGACAGTATAGCAAATAGTAACCAATTAATTAATTTATCGCTCAAACCCTAACAATTTTTGCTACAAAGGTTATAGATTTATGCATGTAATTACATTCTTTCATAAACATTGTAACCATGTCTAAAATTTCGCTTGCCAATATTGACACTAAAGCACCTAAAAAAATTAATAAAGAAAAAACAAAAGCCACAACTGCTAAGCTAATTGAGGAATTAGACGAGTTACAAAACCTATTGTATGCCGAAAATAAACATTCAATATTAATAGTCGTACAAGGCATGGATGCAAGTGGTAAAGACGGTGCTACACGTAATGTATTTAGCAAAATGAATCCCCAAGGTGTTAATGTGACCTCATTTAAAACGCCTACTGCAGAGGAGCTAAGTCACGATTTCCTGTGGCGTATTCACAAGCATGTACCTTCAAAAGGCATGATACAAATATTTAATAGAAGTCATTACGAGGATATTTTAATAACGCGTGTACACAAAATGATTGATGATATTACTGCTAAAAAACGCATTGTGGCTATTAATCATTTCGAATCGTTATTAACAGAACATAACCACACACATATTCTTAAATTTTATTTACACATTTCGCCAGAAGAACAACAATTACGATTGAAAGAACGCTTAAAAGACCCACGCAAAATGTGGAAATACAATGAAAATGATATTAAGGAAGCCAAGCACTGGGATACTTATCGAAAAGTATATGAGGATTGCTTTAACAAATGCAACAAAGTGCCATGGCAGATTGTGCCATCTGATCAAAACTGGTATAAAGAATACTTGATTGCCAGTGCCTTACATCTATTATTAACCAATTTAAACATGCAATATCCTGGTATAAAAAAATAATGCGACTAGCTTTAAGGCATATCGCATTATTCGGGTTTACAAAAAATAGGGGTTCTTATTACATATTTATTGTATTAAAACGCTTACGTTGCCAAATTCGTTTATTTCTAAAATCGTTCTCTGTGTTTTGGTATCGAGACTTACATAATAACTAGTGGCATTGTCAACATTTACAAATTCTATGCAATTTTTTACTGTGTATTTAGGTGCTAAAAACTGCTTACTAATTGTTTTAATAGCTTTTGTAGGCAATTTATCGTAGCCAATATTTTTGCTTACACCAATAAAATCGCCTTCTGGGCTGTAAAATATTTCTTGTTTTACATTTTCATCGTTAATGGATGCTTTGGTAAAATCGGCCTTATTTTCAATAACTACATTTTTGTAATTTTCTACAACACAAGTAATGTCTTGGCAATTGATGTCGTTTAAAATTGTACCAGCAAAAGCAGTAGTGGTAAAGCTTGCAGCTATTAAAACTGCGATAAATAATTGTTTCATAATTTGTTATTTTTTTAGTTAATCCGATATGTTCGGTATCTGTTTCTTTTTGTTTGACAGGTCAAAAGTAGCATCGTATAAAAGCTGCACAAACAGCATTGTGACTAGTTACAAGCCCATCGGCCAATGAGCTAAATAAAGTGGCTAACTTACATTAACAGCACTCACAAAATACTCTAGAACCCTTTGTTTACAGTGCATGTAGTTTATTTCTTAATAAATTCACAAAACTTGTATATAATTAGTTAAATAGTAAAAGTGGTTTACCTGTCGGTGAATAAGCCACCACGATTTATCAAAATAATTCGCTATTACACTGGCATAAGTGTATTTTTAATACATGAATTACTTAGCTCACGCATACTTATCATTTCAAATACCTGACATTTTAGCTGGTAATATGATAAGTGATTTTGTGAAAGGCAAAAAGCAATTTGACTATTCTAAAAACATACAAATTGGCATACAATTACACAGAGCTATTGATACATTTACCGATGCACATGCTATTACCAAACATGCCAAGCAGTATTTACAACCAGCCGTAGGTGCGTATTCTGGGGCTTTTATTGACGTGGTTTATGATCATTTTTTGGCTAAAGACACAACACAGTTTGCAACAAACGATGCATTACAACAATTTGCCACTGCTACTTATCATGCGCTTACTGTATTGGCACCACAATTACCAGAGCGTTTTGTAAATATGCTACCATCTATGCAACTGCACAACTGGCTATTTAATTATCAATACATGAATGGCATTGATAATAGCTTTAAAAGTGTTACTAGAAGAGCAAAATATTTAGCCAGTTCTGAAAGCTGTTTTAAACTTTTTGAGGCTAATTATGTAGCATTGCAGAATTGCTATACTGCGTTTTTTCCAGAAGTTAAAGAAATGGCAATTGATTTTTTAAATGAAAAAGGTATTGTATAACCCCATTTATATTTGCAAAAAAATAACCCATGAAGAATGTACTCTATTTATGTTTCATCATTTGTATTTGTTGTAGCAGTTTTGCACAGCAAAAACCTACTGAGCTTGATAAAAGTCCGTTAGATTTAAGTTATTGGCCAGCAAATTATCCTATTTTAAAAATGAGTGGCAAAGCAAAGGACTTACCCGTTGCTAGAATTTTATATAGCAGGCCTTTGAAAAATAACCGATCTATTTTTGGAGGTATTATTAAGTATAACGAAATATGGCGACTTGGCGCTAACGAAGCCACAGAAATTGAGTTTTTTAAGAATGTAAAAATCGATGGTAAAACTATTGCTAAAGGTAGATATACAATGTATTGCTTACCATCTGAAACCAAATGGACCATTATCTTAAATACAGACAATTACTGCTGGGGCAATTTTGTGTACGACATAAAAAAAGATGTAATAAGAACTACTATTCCCATTGATAAAA